>WFTM01000234.1 GCA_015485525.1 Candidatus Zhuqueibacterota bacterium
AAAAACAAGGAAAAGCCGATCACATCTGATCGTGCACAAAATGCACACTGCAAAACAGAGCGATGTGAACGGCTTTCACAATACTACGATCCCGAAGCATCAATAACGGTAATGCTCCGGCTTGAACGGCCCGGTCTGGTTGAGACCGAGATACTCGGCTTGCTTGTCGCTGAGCCGGGTCAATTTAACGCCCAGCTTGTCGAGATGAAAAGCAGCTACTTTTTCATCCAGCTCTTTTGGCAGGCGATAGACACCGATCTCCTTGTACTTTTCAGGATGGGTGTACAGATCGATCTGAGCGAGCACCTGGTTGGAGAAAGAGTTGCTCATAACGAATGAGGGGTGGCCGGTGGCGCATCCGAGATTAACCAGGCGACCTTTCGCCAGCACGATCACCTTTTTGCCGTCCTTCAGCGTGTGCATATCAACCTGCGGCTTGATCTCCTCGATCTGCGAATTTTTGTTCAGCCAGTCCATGTCGATTTCAATGTCGAAGTGGCCGATATTGCAGACGATGGCACCATCTTTCATCTTGTTGAAATGCTCTTCTGTGATGATATCGCAGCAGCCGGTGGCGGTCACGAAAATATCCGCTTGCGGGGCAGCGTCTTCCATGGTGACGACCTCATACCCTTCCATCGCAGCCTGCAGGGCACAGATGGGATCGATTTCGGTGATCAGAACGCGTGCACCATAAGAGCGCATGGACTGAGCGCACCCCTTGCCGACATCGCCATACCCGGCAACGACGACGATTTTACCGGCAACCATGGTGTCGGTCGCTCTTTTGATACCGTCGGCCAGAGACTCGCGGCAGCCATACAGGTTGTCAAACTTCGACTTGGTGACGGAATCGTTCACGTTGATCGCCGGCACCTTCAGCTTGCCCTCGGCATGCAGGCGTTCGAGGTTGTGCACTCCTGTCGTGGTTTCCTCGGACAGGCCGATGATGTTTTTCATCTGCTCGGCAAAACGGTCTTCGTGCATCATGTTGGTCAGATCACCGCCATCGTCGAGAATGAGGTTGAAACCCTGCTCGCCCCAACCGACGATGGTCTGTTCGATACACCAGTTGAACTCTTCCTCGGTTTCACCCTTCCAGGCAAACACAGGAATCCCGGCCGCAGCGATAGCAACAGCTGCATGGTCCTGGGTCGAATAGATATTGCAGGATGACCAGCGTACTTCTGCACCGAGCTCGGTCAGCGTCTCGATCAGTACAGCGGTCTGAATGGTCATGTGCAGACATCCGGCGATGCGGGCGCCTTTCAGCGGCTTCTTTGGGCCATACTCAGCACGGATCGCCATCAGACCCGGCATTTCGGTTTCTGCAATTTCGATTTCTTTACGGCCCCACTGTGCAAGGCGTGCAAACTCAGCCGGATCGTCCATCGCGGCTTTGCAGACTCGATAATCCTTGAATTCTGCAACTGTACCGACGCCGTTGCCATTGGCTCCAGCAGTCAAAACTTCGGCTTCTTTCATAGCTCTTCCTTCACGTTTCTATCCCGACTTATTCAAAAATTTCCGCTTCGCTCAATGCAAGCCGGGATGCATGAAAAATTTCGTCAGGCGAAGCATGTTTATTGTAACCTGTTGATAAAAAATGTTAAGATGAATTCCCGCATGATTTTCACATCAATCAGGACGGGATGAAATCAGCGGTTCTTCTGCATTTGTTTGTGAAAAGCCTTCCCCAGAGAGCGCTTCATCTTTATACCGGCAACCGGATTATCATTTGAGGAGATGCACCTTATCTGTCTCTTCCCAGGTAAAAGCACCCTCAGAGCGGCCAAAGTGGCCGTAAACCGAGGTCTGGCGAAATACCGGCCGGCGTAATTTCAACGTTTCGATGATACCGGTCGGGGTCAGGTCAAAATGCTTCAACACCAGTTTGGTGATTTCGCTTTCGGGCATCTTGCCGGTGCCGAAAGTCTCCACAGCCACTGAAACCGGTTCAGCAACACCGATCGCATAGGCGATTTGCAGCTCGCAGCGATCTGCCAGCCCCGCAGCGACGATATTTTTTGCCACATAACGCGCAGCATAAGCAGCAGAACGATCGACCTTGGTGGCATCTTTACCGGAAAAAGCACCACCCCCATGCCGTGCCATACCTCCATACGTATCGACAATGATCTTCCGGCCCGTGAGCCCGGCATCTCCCTGCGGCCCGCCGATGACAAAGCGGCCTGTCGGGTTGATGTGAAACTTGATCCGGTCCCTGTTATACATTCCCTCCGGCAGAACTGGCAAAATCACATGCTCGATGATATCTGAGCGCAGTTTTTCATTGCTGACTTCAGGGGCATGCTGGGTCGAAAGCACGACCGTCTCGATGCTCACCGGTTTGTCATCTTCATACTGAACCGACACCTGAGCCTTGCCATCCGGCCGGAGATAGGGCAAAGAACCGTTTTTCCGCACATGAGCCAGACGGTGGGTGAGTTTATGGGCAAGCACGATCGGCATGGGCATATACTCTGCCGTCTCATTGGTTGCATAGCCGAACATCATGCCCTGGTCGCCAGCGCCCTCCTTATCCACGCCCATAGCGATATCTTCAGATTGCTGATCGATGCTGGTGAGCACGGCACAGGTGACGTAATCGAATCCATAGCTGGCATCGGTGTAACCGATCTGCTTGACGGTCTCGCGCACAAGACCGGGTATATCGATATACGTTTGCGTGGTAATTTCTCCGCCGACGAGCACAAGACCAGTAGTGACAAAGGTTTCGCAGGCAACGCGGCTGAGGGGATCATTTGCAATCGCAGCGTCGAGTACTGCGTCGGAAATCTGGTCCGCTATCTTGTCAGGGTGCCCCTCTGTGACAGATTCGGACGAGTACAATCCTGAGGCCATTCTATCGTTCCTTTCTTGTATCCTGAAAAATTCACAGATTTATCAAAATCAAATTTAGCTGTTCTTTTATTGAGACATCACTTTGCGAAAAAAGCCGGGCGAAAAGAATTATTTCTCCGAAGCCTACCCTTTTGTTCCTGCCAGAGATTTTTTCAGATAATCGATCGTATCCACCGGCGTCGGGTCAACTCCATTGACCAGGGCTGCGTAATAACTGGCCAGGTCGCCGATGAAAATCGTACTGAACAAACGTGCCAGAGACGACTCTCCCGAGCTCCAGATTTCCAGCACAGGATTCGAAGTCGTTTCGATGATCTCGCGCACGATATCCATGCGCTTCTGGTTGCGTTCATTATCGGCACGGTCACGCAGATAGATGACCTGCATCGCTTTATCCAACTCAGGGTGCAGCCCCCAACCGACGATCTCGTTATGGTTCATTTCCGGAAATGTATTGCTGAACGCCAGCACCTCGGCATTTTCTGAGAACTGGCCTCGCCAGCGCACACCTGCAACTTCAAGCAAGCCGGAACAGCTATAGATGACCGGCATCAACCCTTCGCACTGGCGCGCCACGAGCAGCGGGACATTGTGTTTCGGATCGCTTTCCGGAGAATATGTGCTCCAAAATCCTTCGATGACGGAACAGGTTTCCTCAACTGCAGCGGAGAACTCCCCGATGTGCCCGAGAGCGTGAAAAATTTTCAGCAACGGGACGGTGAGAAAAACCAGCGCCGTGCGAGGCGGATAGCCCGGAGGCAACGTGAAAACCGGGTATCCCTTAGATCGGGCATCTTCGCCCAGGCGGCCACCGCTGGTGATGCAGATCATTCGTGCACCGGCCTGTTGTGCCTGTTCATAAGCGGCGAGACTTTCCTCGGTATTGCCACTGTAGCTGGAAACGATCACCAGGGTGTCCTCGCCAACCCACGCTGGCAGATCATAATTTCTATTTACAAAAACAGGTACAGTAGCCGTGGCAGCTGCCAGGCAACGAATCACATCGCCGCTGATCGCTGATCCACCCATGCCTGCGATGACGATTTTCGCGATATCCCTGCCGGAGTACGGGATGACGACGTCCTCATTGGCAGCCATTGCCTGCTTGAAATGCTCCGGCATCAGCCGGATTTTAGACAGCATGTCGCTTTTGTCCAGACGCTGCACGGTTTCCTGCAAATCCATAGGGAAGCTTTCTTTACCTGAAAAATTCATGGGTTTGGGAATTATATGCAACAACCCATTGATTGTAAGTAAATTCGGCAGATCGGTCAGAACCTGTTCCGCCAGCCCGACTTTCTCTCGCCGAAGTGGACGATACGAAGATCGTACAAACACGGGGTCTGTCGATACCGGCTCAGAAAATCAGATCTTTGAATTTCTTGCGCATATAGCGCATCATGAACTGTTCGATATCTTCGGCCGTCGTCTGTTCCAGCATTTTGTCAGCGATTCTCACAGCCTCACTGTATTCTGTGGCCCGGATGATTTTTTTAATTTCCGGCAGGACGATGGGGCTGACGCTGAGCTCATCAATGCCCAAACCGATCAAAATCAGCGTGGCCAGGGGATTGCCAGCCATCTCACCGCACATACCGACCCAGGTCCCATTCCTGTGGGCTGCACGAACGACGTCGCGAATTACGCGCAGGACCGCCGGATGCAGGTCTTTATACAGATACGACACCCGTTCATTGCCCCGGTCCACGGCCAGCATATACTGCACCAGATCATTGGTTCCGATACTGAGAAAATCCACCTCCTGGGCGATCAGATCCGTGATCAGGGCAGCGGAGGGGACTTCGATCATCACGCCGATCTCGACATTTTCAGAGACCGGAACGTTTTCTTCCAGAAGCTGCTGTCGCGCTTTTTCCAGCATTTCCTTGACCTCGCGCACCTCTTTCATCCCGGAGATCATCGGAAAGAGTATCTTCAGATTGCCGTGTGCGCTCGCCCTCAAAATAGCACGCAGTTGCGGCAAAAAAATTTCGCTGCGCTCCAGAGATATACGAATCGCGCGATAGCCCAGATAGGGATTCTCCTCCGGTGGGATACTGATACACTCGGGGCTTTTATCGCCACCGACATCGAGAGTGCGCACGATCACCGGATAGGGCCGCATCTTTTCGACGACCCGGCGGTACTCCTCGTATTGCTCGTCCTCGCCCGGCAGCTCTTTTCTGCCCAGATACATATAATCCGTCCGGTACAGGCCGATCCCTTTGCCGCCGTACTCGATCACGGTCTCGAGCTCGTCGGTAAACTCCAGATTGGCGCCCAGCTCGATATCCTTGCCATCGAGAGTTCGTGCGGGCAGATCGCGCAGCAGACCGAGCTGCTCGTTTATCTCACGGATGTGCTGTCGCAGCTTCTGGTAGTACTCGATGGTTTTCTTGTCAGGGTTAACATAGACAACACCCTCGTTGCCATCGAGGATAACACGGTCGCCGTTTTTGACATAGTTGGTCAGATGACGAAAACCAACGGCAGCCGGGACGCGAAACGAACGGGCCATGATGGCAGAATGGCTGGTTTTACCGCCAAGGTCCGTAGCAAAGCCGAGGATTTTATGCCGGTCGAGAGCGATGGTGTCGGATGGGGTCAGATCACGGGCGATGATGATAGCCGAGCCCTCCAGCTTCTGCAGGAAATCACGGCGATCCCCTTGAATTTTGCGCACCACGCGGCGCTTAATATCGCGCAGATCCGCAGCCCTGTCCTGAAAATATTCCCCTTTGGATGTTGCCAACTGTCTTTGATACTTATCGATGATCGAATAAAAAGCGTATTCCGCAGAATAGTTTTCATCGCGGATGATCGACACCGCCTCATCGATCAGGTAGGGATCATCGAGAATGAGCGAGTGCATTTCGAAAATCTTGGCATGCTCGCGGCCAATTCGCTTGCGCGCTGTCGTTTTGTCGCTGACGAGCTCCTGCTTGGACTTGTCGATGGCCTCGAGCAAAGCCTTGATTTCCTGCTCGACCTCGTCGTCGGCAACGGTTTTGCGCTCGATTTTGACCGCCTCGCCCGAGAGCACAAAGGCCTTTCCGATGGAAACCCCGGGGGACACCGGAATACCTTTGAAAAAATACTCTGCCTTGAATTTATTTTTTTCGCTGATCATTCTTCGTCAAATTTACGCTCAAAAAGCTCGGACAATCCCTGCAAGGCTTCATCCTCATCTTCACCATTGGCAGAGATCGTCAACTCTGCACCATTTTCTGCAGCCAACATCATGACTCCCATAATACTTTTGCCATTCACAACCTGAGAGTCACGGCTGACAAAAATATCCGACTTATATTTGGCAGCAGTTTTGACAAAAAGCGCTGCAGGCCGGGCATGCAAACCCAGCTTGTTTTTGATGCTGACTTTAATTTCTTTCATACTCCGTCATTACTCTTTTGTATGAGGCCTGATTGCGACAAGACATGTGTGGAAGGACAAGATGTGACGTCCTGGTTTTTGCCCGGCTGGATTATCAAAACTGAGGGATCAGGCTTTCCTGAATAAGATCATTCGGAGGAACTCATGTAAATCCTGTGTGCGTACATCCTCTGACAGGAGTGCCAGACTGTTTTCAGCTTTTTCAATGTAACTGCGCACGGCTTTGCCTGTCTCGGAGAGCGTCCCGATCTGCTCGAAAAGCGAGCGAACCCTGAGAATATCCTGTGCTGTGATCATGCTTTTGCTGTAAATTTCCTGCAGTTCAGCGACCTGAGCTTTTGAACCATGCTGCATGGCATGAATATACATGTACGTCTTTTTCTTCTGTTTGACATCGCTGCCGAAGTCTTTCCCCAGTTTTTTTTCATCTGCTGTTATATCGAGCAGATCATCCTGTATTTGAAAAGCCATGCCGAGGTTTTCTCCAAACCGCCGCAACGACAGAATGTGCTCCTCGCTTCCCTGCGCAACCAGCCCGCCTATCTCCGTACACATCCGCAGCAGACAGGCCGTCTTCTTGCCGATCATCTCCAGATAATCCTGCATCTCGACAAAATCTCGAGCTTCAAACTCTCTGTCCAGCGCCTGGCCCTCGCAGACTTCGATGATGCCATCAGTAAAAATCCTCATGATCTGTGACAATTTTTCACTCTCAGATCGCAGCAGGGCAGCGTAAGCAAGACCCACAAGCCCATCCCCTGCAAGCAGGGCAACATCTGTGTCCCATTTCTGGTGCACCGTCGGGCGGCCGCGGCGGGTATCATCCTTGTCCATGATATCATCGTGGACGAGAGTGAAGTTATGCAACAGCTCCACACCGACGGCAGCAGGCATGGAGCAAGACCGGGCGCCGCCCAAAGCCTCGGCAGCAAGCAAGAGCAAAGCCGGTCTCAGGCGCTTGCCATCTCCAGACATCGTATACTGGATAGGGGCATACAGACTTTCGGGATGCTTCTTTACCAAAAAATTTTCCAGGTATGCGGCGACATCCTTCTTGAGAGCGCTGAGCTTGCTGAGAAATTGCCGATCCGGCTCATATTGCATGGATTCTGATCTTCTGTCTGGTCGTGAAAATTAGCCCGGTGCATTCACAAATCAGCGCTCTGTACAGAAAAAGTCGCGATAACTGAAAAATAGTTTGCGAGGACGTGCTTTTCTGTAACTGTCGAATAAAATGATAGTTAACGACAACTCGTGCAGGATTTGTGAATTTTTCAGGTTAGACGTCTCTGAAATACTGCATTTTATGCTCTACTGCCGAAAAGATACAGCGACAAAAATAAATAATATCCGTCCAAGAGTCAAGGGAAAGTTCTGGGCTGGGCAACGCCTTTTAACACATTGATTTTGCAGCAGGTTAGGGTATGACTTTTCAGAGTTTCCGGCTAACTCATCTAACCGGCGTGATGCAGATATCAATACCCGCTATTCCTGACAAAGCGAGGGGCGGGGGGGATTCTTCCGAATGGGTGCGACCTTTCGGTGTGGCTGTATCTCGTTACACTTGTGCTCTGGCGAGGGAGCGGCAACAAGGGCATCACACCGCTGGATCGGTGTGACCAAAGGAGAAGCACACTCGCTCAGAGCGTCATTCCGGCCAAGCGAGGCGCTGTGCCGGAATCTCATCTTTTCGGGCACATGCCTGAGGCGGGGGGATTCCGTTTTTCCTCTGCTGGGGAACGGAATGGCGGTTTCGGTATGCGGTAGGCGGTCAATGGTTACGCAGGTGCGGCACGGGGGGGATCCGGCCGGTAAACTACAGGTTGCTTTTCTCCGCAGTTTCCGGATGCCCGTAGCGGAACACGCAAGAGTTCCGGCGTTTGGTGCGCCCGAAGTGTTGCCACTTCGGCTACATCTCTCCTGTATCGGTGTATAAGCCACTGCCTCATTCAAGCCGAAGAAAAGAAGATGTGCTGGAGAAAGGTGGGATTCACCGGACGGATACTCCCGGGGTATTCACGGAATCCATCTCGACCATACCATCGCGCAGGCGGATGATTCGATCCGAATAATCCGCGATAAACTGCTCGTGGGTTACAAGTATGATGGTATTTCCCTGGGCATGCAGATCGGAAAAAATCGCCATAATCTCTTCCCCGGTTTTGCTGTCGAGGTTGCCTGTAGGTTCATCGGCGAGGATGATGGAAGGAGAGTTGACCAGCGCACGGGCTATTGCTACCCGCTGGCGCTGGCCACCGGAAAGTTCATTGGGTTTGTGCAGCATGCGGTCGCCGAGGCCGACCTTTTCGAGCGCACGTTCCGCACGGCGACGACGCTCCCCGGAAGGTACTCCGGCATAGACCAGAGGCAGTTCGACATTATGCAACGCCGTTGCTCTCGGAAGAAGGTTGAAGGTCTGAAAGACGAATCCAATTTCCCGATTGCGGATCACAGCCAACTGGTCATCATTCATCTCACTGACAAGATCACCTGCAAGATAATACTCGCCAGCCGTCGGTGTGTCCAGACAGCCGAGAATATTCATCAACGTCGATTTACCCGATCCCGATGGCCCCATGATAGCAAGATACTCATTCTGGGCAATCTGAAGATTCACGTCCTTCAACGCTTCCACCTGTACGCTGCCGATGCTGTAGGTCTTGCTGAGATTTTCGATTTGGATCAACATGTCTTTTCCCGCATCCGATCGTATTGGGACGGCACAATTTATTACTTCAAAATGCCCATGCGCGCGTGCAACTGCGCCTCGTAAATTTTGATATCGTACTTGGCACGCACCAGAGTACTCCGAGCCCGGGTCAGGTTCACCTGAGCAGTGATGACATCGAGCAAAGTGCCCGCCCCAACACGGTAGCGCTCTTGCGCAAGGCGTAAATCCTCCTGCGCTGAAATGAGGTTTTCGTTGTTGATCTCGGCTATTTCCTGTGCGGCTTTCAGATTGTCCAGTGCCTGCAGAACTTCCTGCCTGATCTGGCGTCGCCGCTCATTATAAGACTCCTGCGCGATGCGGTACTCGGAAGACCGGCGCTCAACATTTGCGACATCTGCAAAGCCGTTGAAGAGATTGAAGCTCAGGTTGATGCCATAGTTGATGCTGTAGTTCTTATCATATCCAGAATAAACCTTGTTGATGTCATCATTGCTGCGCGCATAGCTGACCGAAGCGCCAATAGTCGGCAGAAACGTTGCCTTGGCGCCCTTAAGCCCATGTGAGGCTGCTGCCATCTCTGCCTTAAAACGGCGCAGATCCGGATTGCTGCTGTAGGCCTTCTCAAGCACGTCACGAAGGTCATATTCACCGGGCTGGGCATCGCCAACATCGACGATCTCCAGCGGGGCGTCTGCCTCACGACCGAGGACGATATTCAGGGCATAGCGCGCGTTCCGCACCGCTGTCTTCTGATTTAAAAGCGTGATCCTGTCATTACCCAGGGTCGTCTGCGCGCGGTACACATCCGCCAATGCTGCGGCACCGATTTCATACATACTTCGGGTTCGCTTGAGTTGCTCCTCGCTCTGCTTAACCGCCTCCTCCGCGACCTCGAGAAGCTGGACGCTCTGCAACAACTGGTAGTAACTCTGATAGACGAGCAGTACCGTGTTTTGCTGAGTGGATTCGTAAATATACTCGGTTGCTTCCCGGGTCGCCTTGCTCTGTTTCAGGGTATTATACGTTTTGCCAAAATCGTAAATAGTCTGATTCAGGGAAAAATTCATGCTGTTGAAATTTCTCTGAATCCCCTGCTGGACGATCTCCTGCTGCTCATAAATGACCTTGCCGGTCTCCGGGTCCCGTCCCACTGGCACGTCGAACAGGGTTGTTCGCGGACCCTGTTCAAAAACACCTGAATTCACCGAGGTCGTTATGCGGGGCAGAAGCGTAGCCCGTGCTGTAACCACATTGCTCTCAGCCACTTTGAGCCGCCGCTGGGAATTCAAAACCTGAGAATTCTGTTCCAGCGCCATGGCCACACACTGTTCGAGCGTCAAACGGATACTGTTGGTGCCCTGGCCAAACAGGGGCAGACTCGTCACAGTTGCCATACCTATCAGGCAAGCCGTTATTTTCTTTCTGAACCGCATTTCAGCAACCTCCTTGCGTGCATACAGATCTGATTTTGATAGTGATTGATTCCTGCTCTCACAGATATCAGGCAGTGATAGCCTTGATCCCGAGCATGACGACAAGATAAAAAACCCACAGCCCGAGGGTCACCGTGATGCCCTTGCTGCTCTCCCAGGCGTTGGCTGCTGCCAGCCCGATGCCGTAGAGAATCGTCGTCCAGATCGTGAACAGATCGATCTGTGAAAAGAGAAAGTACATCAGCGACTTCGGGTCATCAGCCAGAAAAACCAGGCTCGTCGCGCTCTGAAAAACCCCTTTCTGCATGATAAAAGGAACATTGATCACAGCCGCGATTACCGTTACGATACCCGCCCATGCTGAAACCGCCAACATCGCTTTGAATGAAGACTCACCACCCATGATTACGTTGCCCACGAACAAAAGAATTCCGGCGATGACCACATAAGTCAGCGGTATGGAAACCAGCATGGTCACAATTGCGAACCATTTGCCGTATTTTAACGCATTCGCTACATCATCTGCGCTCATCTGTTCAAGCTGGCCGGACTGTTCGAGGCCGCCCTGGATGATGATATCACCGATAAAATAAAAGGAAATGAGTGAAACGACGAGGATGACCAGAAGGGGAGCAAGCCAGGTGGGATGCGCTGCTATGTTCTCAAAGCTCGCGCGTGGGGACGTCAAAACTCCGAAAAAACGCTGGACAAATCCATCACGTACCGGACTCGCATCCGGCGTACCAGCCGTACTGTTCTGCATTTTTACCTCCTCCGTTCTTCTGTTAAAGCATGCTATTCCTCGAAACTGGTAGCGGACAACAAAGGGGGTTGACGCAGGTGAGGCAAGAATGTTTCACGTGGCGGTAAAAAGCTTTTATCTCGATTGCCCGTTCCGGCTCCGGGTATCCAGTTACCTCAACAGTCATCAGGGCCGGAGTACGATATCGACATCCATGATTCCGGCACGTTGCTTCGCTTTGGCAGGGATCTTCGCCAAATAACATTTCTCATCGATTGTTCAGATAAACGGACAACCGCCGGGCCCCGCCATCCCGGGTGACGGGCCGGAGTTCTTTCGGGGCACTGGAACCACCACTTCACTCTATTTTGCCTTCGAGATACTCCGGAGCAATCTTCATCAGATAGGCTTTTGCAGCCTCATAGTCGTTCTCAATCTCGCCGTCGAGTATGGCATTTTCGATACGTGTTTTGATTTTACCGACCAGAGGCCCGGGTGGGATGGCACACAGCGCCATGATTTCATCTCCACGGATGGGAGACTGGAAAGAGCGCATGCGGTCTTTTTCTTCAACCTCAGAGAGCCGCCTGACGACGAACTCGAAGTTCTGCAGGTGCTTTTTGCGGCGCTTCGGGTTTTTGCTGGTGATGTCTGCACGGCAGAGCGTCAGCAGGTCTTCGAGCTCCTCACCGGCGAGGAAGAGCAGGCGGCGGTAAGCTGAGTCCGTACACTCTTCTTCGGTCAGGGCGATGGGACGCAGGTGCAGCCGGGTGAGTTTTTGAGCATACTTCATCCAGTCGATGGGAAGGCGCATGCGCTTGTAGATTGCCGGAATCATCCTCGCGCCCAGCTCTTCGTGGCCATGGAACGTCCAGCCCTTGCCTTCGCGAAACTGTTTGGTTTTCGGTTTGGCGATGTCGTGCATCAATGCGGCAAGACGCAGCTCGGGTTTGCCGGTGACGCGAGCGATATTATCGAGCACCTGCAATGTATGATCGAACACATCCTTGTGCTGGAAGCCTTCGCGTTCTTCCACCCCCTTGAGACGGACGAACTCGGGGAAAAAATGCTCCAGCACACCGGCTTCATCCATCAAACGAAACCCGAGCGATGGTTTGTCCGCCAGGACGATTTTCATGAACTCATCGGTTATGCGTTCCTGCGAAATAATTTGCAGCCGGTCGCGCATCGCCCGCATGGCGGCAAAGGTCTGCTCTTCGATAGCAAAGCCCAACTGCGTGGCAAAACGAATCCCGCGCATAATTCGCAACGGGTCATCGCTGAACGTCGCTTCCGGGTCGAGAGGAGTGCGGATAATCTTCTTCTGCAGATCACGGCGGCCGTCGAATGGATCGATCAGACGCAGCCAGGTATCAGCGTTCAGGGAAACCGCCATGGCGTTGATGGTAAAATCACGGCGATCGAGATCGGTCATCAAGTCCGCCGGCTCGACTACGGGTTTGCGCGAGTCGCTGCGATAGCTCTCCTTGCGCGCGCCGGCGAACTCGAGCTGATAATTTTTGTAGCTTATCATCGCTGTGCCGAATTTTCTGTACACGGCAACACGGCGCGTCTTCAGAGCTTTCGCAGCCAGATTAGCAAAGGCAACACCATCCCCGACAACGACGAAATCGATATCCTTGACGTGCTTCCTGAGAAAAAAATCCCGCACAAAACCGCCGACAGCATAGACTTCAACCCCGGCTTCGGCAGCAATCTCACGGATGCGTTCAAGTACCGGATGGCCCTGCAATTCAGTCAAATAATCCGATTTTTTGGCACTTTTTATAGACATCAGCAAAGGTGGTATATGCAAAACAGTCGATCTGTTCCTGCCTGCAATAGTTCAACAAATCCTTTTTGGCAAAAATAATATCCGCTTCAAGAGCA
>WFTM01000235.1 GCA_015485525.1 Candidatus Zhuqueibacterota bacterium
ACCTCGTGGGCAACGCGTTCAACCACGGTGATGCCGCATTCCTGCAAAGCCCGGACTTTTTCCGGATTATTGCTCAAAAGACGCACCGTGCTGATGCCTTGTTCGCGCAGCATGGCTGCGGCCACGGCGTAATCACGCTGATCCGGCAGGAAGCCGAGGCAGAGATTTGCCTGCACCGTATCCAACCCATCGTCCTGCAGAGCATAGGCTTGAATTTTATTCGCCAGACCGATGCCGCGCCCTTCCTGGCGCAGATACAGGATCAGGCCGGAGCCATTTTCCGCAATGCGCTGCATGGCGCTCTGCAGTTGCTCGCCACAATCACAGCGCAGAGAACCCAGGGCGTCTCCGGTCAGGCATTCCGAGTGCAGGCGCACGAGCGGCGCCTCGGGCAACGGGCCATAGTTGAGTGAGAGATGCTCCCGGCCGCGTGCATCGCTATAGGCTGTGGCGGTGAAATGGCCGTATCGTGTGGGCAGTGCAGAGCTGGCGACGCGCCGGATGATATGATCTTCCCTTTGTTGCAGGACTCCGTTCACCAGGGCCTCGATGGTGATGATCGGCAGGTCGTGCCTGGCAGCAAAACGGGTAAGCTCGGGCAGGCGGGCCATGGTGCCGTCCGGCGACATAATTTCGCACAGCACTGCAGCCGGCTGGAGCCCGGCAAGACGGGTGAGCTCCACGCCCGCTTCCGTGTGCCCCCGGCGGACCAAAACACCATCCGGATGCGCGCGCAGGGGGAAAATATGCCCGGGCATGGCGATATCTTCGGCTGTGCTCTCCGGGTTGATCAACACCTGGATGGTGCGCGCCCGGTCACTCGCGGAGATGCCCGTCGTCACGCCTGTGCGGGCTTCAACAGAGACGGTGAACGGGCTGGCAAAGGCCGAGGAGTTCCCGTCCTGTGAAACCATCATCGGGATTTTCAGCCGATCCAGCGTACTGCCGGGCAGGGCGACGCAGATCAGCCCGCGCGCGTGTTGGGCCATGAAGTTGATCATCTCAGCAGTAGCGAACTGAGCAGCGACGACCAGATCCCCTTCATTTTCCCGGTCTTCATCATCGACGACGATGATCGGTTTGCCTGCCTGCAGAGCCTGCAGGGCTTCGTCTATCGTATTCAGTTTCGATGTGGTCATGATTAAGCTCCGGCGTCGTGTTGCTTTCGGCTGTATTGATTTATAAACGAATGTTCCTGAGTGCTGTGAACAGTAAAAATCGTAACTTTCCCGTTGGTGGTGCTCCCCGCCCGGCCAATTATTTCCTCATCTGATCGGTGCCGGTGCAGTCCGGTGAAATTGGCGATCGGCAGACACGATAAATCCTGCTCTCCCAGCATGATAAGTGGGCGAGACAGAAAACCACTGTCCAACTTCCAACTGGTCGGGATACACTCATGCAAAACCGTGTTGCTTTAAAAAATTTTCATCGATGGAGCCACGAGCTGCCAGCAGCTTTTCGATGTACTTGCCCAGAATATCGACCTCGATATTGACCCGGTAGTCGGGCTGTTTTTCAGGCAGAATGATATGCGCCTGTGTATAGGCGACGAGCATGACGCTGAAGGTGCTGTCATCGACATCGACGACGGTCAGGCTGACGCCGTCAAGGGCGATGAAACCCTTGGGCACGATGTAGTGCAACAGGCCGGGTTCTGCTGCAATGGTCAGCCAGAGACTGTCTTCCTCCACCCGTTTGCTCCTGAGAATCCCGGTGCCGTCGATGTGTCCCTGCACGAAATGTCCGCCCATGCGTTGCGAGGGCAGCAGAGCACGTTCGAGGTTGACAGGCGAGTTTTTTTTCAGAGCCCCGAGGTTAGTGCGCTGCACGGTTTCAGGAGCCAGCCCGGCCGTGAAAAAATCGTCTCCACGGGTCACCACGGTCAGGCATGTGCCATTGACGGCAATGCTGTCGCCGGGACGGGCGTCACTGGTGACTTTCTGCGCTGCGATGGCCAGCTGCACACTCTCGCCGCTCCGGCGCAGCTCTTTGACAGTCCCGATTTCTTCGATGATACCGGTAAACATCAGCTTATCCCTTTATTTTACGACCAGTCCCTGCACCAGAAAATCCCGACCGAGTGGTTCGATACGGATGTCTCGCAGGCGCGTCGCGTGTTGCAGTTGGGCAACACCGTTGCCCCCAACCGCGCCCGGTGCCTGTTCTCCACCGATGACTATCGGCGCAAAATATGCGAGCAGTTCATCGATGAGCCCGGCCTGGAAAAAACTGCCGAGTACGGCAGCGCCACCCTCCACGAGAATCGAGGTCAGACCGTGTTTGCCGAGAAACTGCAGCAGCGGAAGCAGGCTGACACGGCCCTGCTCGTCTGCCGGAAAGACCTCAACCTGTACGCCCTTCTGCGCAAAGGCCCTTTGCCTTTCAGCAGTCAGGGGGCTGGTTGTGGCAAGCAGGGTTTGCGCGACAGAGGTATCGAGAATCCGGGCATTGATCGGCGTGCGGCCGGAGCTGTCCAAAATCACCCGCAATGGCTGAGTCGCAGTTTCGGTGCTGCTGCGGCATGTCAGCAAAGGATCATCGGCGATCACGGTTCCGACTCCTGCGAAAATGGCATCGACACGGCTGCGCAGGCGGTGGCCGTGCTCGCGGGCCTCGTCGCCGGTGATCCATTGGCTTTCGCCACAGCGTGTGGCGATCTTGCCGTCGAGGCTGGCAGCGAATTTACCAAATACCCACGGGCGACCTGTTTTTTTATAGTGGAAATATCGCCGGTTGAGCTGCTCGGCCTGCTCGCGGCACAGCCCCTCATGAACGGTGATCCCGGCTTCGAGCAGGCGCTTGTGCCCGCTGCCGAGTACGCGTTCGTCACTGTCCCGCACGGCATAATACACCTCTCTGATGCCTGCTGTGATGATCGCCTCGGTGCAGGGCGGTGTTTTGCCGAAATGGTTGCAGGGCTCGAGAGTGACGTACATGGTCGCGCCTGCCGCCGACTGGCCTGCTGCCTGCAGCGCCACGACCTCAGCATGTTCAGCCCCGGCCCGGCGGTGGTAGCCCTCAGCGATGATCCGGCCATCACGGACGATGACCGCGCCCACAGCCGGATTGGGGCTGGTGCGGCCCTCGGCTTTTTGCGCAAGCTCGAGAGCCCTGTGCATGAAATGCTGGTTTTGCTCCATGTGCTGCAGATTTTCCATGGGTACGATGCCGGGTGCGGATTTCCGCGGTCATGCTCAGGCCGCCGGCGGTGTCTCGAATGATCCCGTTTGGTTTATCGATGTGCGTTCCGAAAAGGAAATCCCGGTGCAGTTGAAAGCTGCACCCGCAAAGTGATCTGGGATACCGTCAAAAATCATGACGGGCTTTTTTCAGACTTTGGATAAAAGACATCCCATCCGCCTCTTCGCGTTGCTGCGGCTGCAATGACACTGACAGGCGCCATCCCGGGGAGGACGACAAAACGGCTTTTTTGATTTTATGGATTATGCTTCGGGGGGGAGTGGAGCGGTTCGCAGGTACGGTTGTGCGGAGGCCGGGCTGGAAATATCCGGGTGAGAACCCTTGTTGCGCCACTCCCCGCACGGTATTATGGGGAGGGTACAATGCGGGCCTCATCGATCAGCAGGCCGGGCAGAAATACCGCGGCACGCAGGCGTACTTTACGTGCACTCCAGGCCCTGTCCCTCCCGGTTAACTCGGGATGCGGACACAGGCCGGCGGAGGAAGTAAACGCACTGGTGCCATTGTGAACGCGCAAATCTTCTCCCATCCGGACTATACCGTCGGCTTCGGCCTCTCACCGAATCCACCTCATTTCGCCTGCAACAGGCTGTTTATGAAATGAGGGTCACGGGCTCGACCTGTCAGAATACTGCAGGCCATACCGCCGGTCAGGAATTGGGACTATCCTGTGCACCCCGCATTCGGGGGGCCGGATGTTCCCTCACCATGCCCCGAAGATTTGTGTTCAGTTGCATCGAACAGCGTGCAACGAAATTGTCAGGATGAATAATAGCCATCCGCGCGGCCGAATGCAACGAAAAAAACAGGCTGTCTTTTTTAGGCTGTTTCTTTCTCCTGTCGCTGCCGCATGTGTCACCAGTCCCCGATGACGGAAAATTAACTTGGCTAAAGAACGCAATACCTTTATTTTCGGGCATATTTGGCCAAATCTTCTTCCGCAACCGGAATAATTTACGCGTACCTACTTCCACGATGGAAATGAGAAGGTCGCGTATCCTTGTTGTCACTCGCAAAAGGAATGACCCGATGCACCAGGGACGGCCGGACACCAGCCTCCAAACACCTCGGCACGCTGCCATGGATTCTTTCTCTGCCGGATGGTTATCAAACCGGCGGAGCCAGCCGATACTTTATAGCCTGAAAAATTCATGAATTTTAGAAAAAACCAGCGTAACTACAATTTTATCAGAATATTATAAGAATATATCCTGCCGCACCAATTTTCAGTTATTCCGATCGCTGTGTGCAAACTGTTCATCCGCACAATAGATCGGGCTGGCAGGACAAGCAGACTACCTTTTGATGATAAAAAACTTTTAATTTTATGAACCGCATCACGCCTATGAAAGGACCAGAATGAACACGTTTCTCAAACGCAGTTTTCGCGTCATGGCCCTCAGCATGCTGTTTCCAGGGATGGGGATGGCCCAGCAATGGTCAGAAACCATCACGCTGGCGCCGGGCGACTCACCCGATATCGCGGTTGACCGTCGCAACGGTAATCTGCATGTGGTAATCATGGACAACAAAGTCACCTACATGCGCCTCGACAAGGACACCAATATTCTTGACCAGCAGGATTTGCCTTTTGGCAGCGCTACGGGCAAGATGGGTGGTTTTTATGGCCGGGCCACTGTTGCTGCTGATACCTTTGGCCGGCCGCACATCGTATGGCCGCAGTACCTCGGCGATACGCCGGCAGGACATCCGCGCTTCGATCTCTGGTACACCTATAATACCGGCAGCACGTGGGCGACTCCGCTGTTGCTGTCCTCGGATATCGTCCGCGGCTATGCTGTACGCATGGCCATCGATGATGACAACGATGTACATATCATCCGCGGGCAGATGGATGGGGATGATATCCCCAACTCAAGCGCACGCTACTATCGCATCCGAAATGGCAACATCCAGCTCGAAACAGCGCTCTCGCCCTACCGGCCGGATGATCATGTCGAAATCGATGTCTATGACCGCACGAACGTGCATATCGTTTTGGGCAATCCGGACCAGTCCGGCAATCGGGTGATTTATTTCCGTTCCGGCAATAATGGCGACAGCTTTGTCGGGCCACAGAAATTGGAGGAGAATACCGTTACCAGCCGCGCCGGCAGCCCGAATGTTTTCGCTGACCGCTCGGGGAATGTGCATTTTATTTACGGAGCGCGGGCAGATACAGAGACCGGTGGGAATCCTTCTGTGCGCTACGAACGCCGTGAAAACGGCACGACGATTTTTGATAAGCGGATCACTGGTAATGGTGAACTCACAACCTGGCCCGGTGATGAAGGAGTCGGGGTTGGCATCGGAACCGGCGCAGCAAGCGACGATGGCAAATTCGTGGTCATCGCCTATCAGGTTACCAGTGGCGGACAGTTGCGTGCACGTATTTCCAAGGACGCCGGAGCGACATTCAGCGAGCCGACCAATCTCGCCAGCCAATCCGGTGGAGCGCCCAATCCGGGCCAGCATACCGAGGGGCGGGATAAACCCGTTCTGCGGGCTTATAAAAATCGATTTTATCTCGTCTATGAATCTTTCGGTTCCGTGCGCCTGCGCTGGATCCAGCTCATCGGCGACCCGCCGACTGCCAATGCCGGCGGGCCATACACCGGTTCTGAAGGCACGCCGATCACCTTCGACGCTTCTGCTTCCACAGATGATGGCACCATCGTGCAATACGCCTGGGACTGGGACGGCGACGGTGTTTACGATGACTCCACCGCCAGCCCGACTTTTCAAAAAACATTCGCCGATGACTACTCTGCCACGGCTGTATTGCGTGTGACTGACAACGAGGATATGGTTGCGACGCAATCATTCAGTATTACCGTGAACAACGTCAATCCTTCGGTCAGCGTTGCTGGCGCCACGCCGGTAAACGAAGGGACAGAAGTCTCTTTTACGGCAACGGTTACGGACCCGGGCGCCGACACGCAGACCGTGAGCTGGGATTTTGGCGATGGTACCAGTGCGAGTGGTACCAACGTCACGCATACGTTTACTGACAACGGCTTTTTTACCGTCACCGCGACCGCGACTGATGACGATGGCGGCACGGGCTCGGGCACGTTTTCGATCACCGTGCTCAATGTTGCCCCCACAGCCGATGCCGGCGGGCCGTACGTCGGCGTGCGCAATGAACCGGTGACTTTGACCGGAAACGCCACCGACCCCGGCAGCGATGATACCATCACCTATGCCTGGGATTTGGACGATAACGGCACGTATGAGAAAAATGGCAAGCAGGTGACGGTGACCTATTCGGAACTGGGTACCTATACGGTCCGTCTGCGAACCACCGATGACGACGGCGACAGCAGTACAGACACCGCGGAAGTTACGGTTGGTACCGGAGCGCCGGTCACCTCCGCGATTCCGGATCAGCAGGTCGATGAGGGCATGACCTTCCCGGTGCTCAATCTCGACGATTATGTCACGGACCCAAACAACGCAGACAGTGAAATCACCTGGACGTTTTTCGGGAATTTCAACCTCAACGTCACGGTGCAGAACCGTCAGGCGACGATCTCACCCATCGATCCTGAGTGGTCCGGCGTCGAGGTCATCAGTTTTGTGGCTACAGACCCGACCTCGCAGCGGGATACCACGACGGTGAAATGTACGGTGCTGGAAGTCAATGATCCGCCCCAGATCAGCAAAATACCAGACCAGACCGTGGATGAAGGCGTGCCCTTTGCGCAGGTTTTTCTCGATAATTACGTCACTGATGTAGATAACCCGAAAAGCGCCCTCGTCTGGACTGTCTCCGGTACCAGCCAGCTCACCATTACGATCAGCAACCGTGTGGCGACGATTGGTAAGCCCAATTCAGACTGGGCCGGCTCAGAGACGGTCACGTACACGGTGACCGATCCGCTCGGCAAATCAGATTCCCAGCAGGTGACCTATACCTCGGTAGCTTTCAACGACCCGCCCGAGGTGTCCAGTATTCCGGGACAGACTATACAGGAGAATCAGTCTTTTGCAGCCATCGATCTGAATCAATATGTGACGGATAAAGATAACGCTGACAATGAAATTACCTGGACGACCAGCGGCAACCGATCCCTGATCGTCCGCATCGATGCTGCAAAAATCGCCACGATTGCCCCGCCGGACAGCGAGTGGGCCGGTAGCGAGTTTATCACATTTACGGCCACAGACCCGGGTGGAAAATCAGCGGCGAGTATTGCAAAGTTTGCCGTCATCGGGATCAATGATCCGCCGGCTATCGCGGGATTCACCAACTATACTATCGCTGAGGATGATTCGATGCTGTTCACGCCGGAGGAACTGGCGAACATGATCATCGATCCGGACAATGCCCTGGGTGAGCTGGAATATACCCTGCCCGGTGCGGTCAACATAAACGTATCCTATAATGACGCAGAAGGGTTGGCCCTGTTCGGTGATCCGGACTGGTATGGCAGCGAAAGGTTCTGGCTGAAGGTTTCGGATGGTGAATATGCCGACTCGACGCGCATCCGTCTGACGGTCACAGCACAACCAGACCCGCCTAAGCCGTTTTCACTGGTTGCCCCGGTCGGTCTGTTCTATACCGGCGTGCCACAACAGATCGAATTTGTCTGGGAGAAGAGCGTCGATCCTGACCAGGGGGATGTCGTCACCTATACCTGGGAAGTGAGCCGCAGCGATTCGTTTACGACAATCCTGCTGCAGAACAAGTTACTGCAGGATACGCTGCTGGTGTTCCCGGCCAAAGCCTTTTTCCCGGAACCCAACCCTTCAGCGACCTACTACTGGCGTGTCTTTGCTGTCAGTTCTGACGGCAGCAAACGGCCCGCGCGCTCGGCCGCGAGCTTTACCCTGTTGCAGGCGGTATCGGTTACAGACCCGGCACGTATGCCGAAAACCATCAGCCTGAAGCAAAATTATCCCAACCCGTTTAACCCGAGCACCCAGATCGAGTATGAATTGCCGCAAAGTGGTGAAATTTCACTTCTGGTTTACGATTCCCGCGGCAGGCTGGTGCGCACTCTGGTACGCGGCACTCATCCGGCCGGTACATACCGCATTCTCTGGGATGCTCGTGATGATGCCGGACAAAAAGTCGCCAGCGGCGTGTATCTCTACCGCCTCGAGGCAGCCGGCACGGTGTTGAGCCGAAAGATGATTTTGATGCAATAAGGAAAATTTTCCGGTAGGTCCGCCTCTCGTCACACCGCTCCTGCGGTGTGACGTTCTTTTTGCCGCTCCCGTGGCATTCCACAAGCGCAGCGAAATGCCACCTGCGCCGAAAGCTTGCGTCATATCGGGCTACCCCGGTGCCGGTGCAATCAGCGACTTTTTTGCACGCTGAAGCGTGCACTACGAACGTCTCCCACTACCTCTCGTCACACCGCTCCTGCGGTGTGACGTCC
>WFTM01000236.1 GCA_015485525.1 Candidatus Zhuqueibacterota bacterium
AGCATCGAAGCTCTGACTGCAAATACTCTCAAGCGCCGGAACAACCGTTTCTTCTGCGTTATATGCAGGAACAATCACACTGATGGTCACATCACTCATGATAACCTGAAAATTCACAAATCGTGTTCAATTCCCGGATTTCTCAAAACACATCTGCTGAGGGAAGAAACTCGGGATAACTGAAAATTGCCGGCAGGATCATTTTTTCTGGCTACTCGCGGGCACCGGGCTTATACAGAGAATCGTATTCGGCCAGGGGATAGCCCGCACCTCCACTGCTATTCGGCGTGCGCTTATACTACTTCGGAGAGTTGTGATATTCAAAGGAAATCTTCCGGAAGCACGGCACAGCCAGGTGCGGCCGCATACCTGTTGTGCTGCAGTACGGGTACCCAGAGTGTAACGCGACATTCATGTCGCGATGTATGATACATTCCCTGATTCTGCATGCCTTGGGGATATGGCAGAGACGCGACATAAATGTCGCGGTACGATATATTTCGTTTAGCAAAACAATATTTCCCCAACCCACACAATCTGAGGAAGAGCCAAAATAGAAAATGCCCCACGACGGAGGACGCAGGGCATTTTCGTTGAGATGCGCGTAGGGAAAATTTTCATACGCCGGACTGACAAGAAGCACACCACTCCTGCTCATTCCTTAAAATACTTGGTGATTGAGCATTCCGGTCAGCCCGTTTGTAAAAACGGCGTATATCAGTTGCGGGCGATCGGATCGGGATTGCCGTCCGGATCATTGCACGCCGTGCCATCTGAATTAACGGGACCGACGAGAAGCAACCCGGCAACATGGGGGGTTGCCATCGAAGTTCCGCTCAGAGTGGTCGTGCCGCCGCCAGCTTTGGTAGAAAGAATGCTGACTCCCGGTGCAGCAAATTCGATGGGCGGGTTGCCCCAATTGCTGAAGGATGCCAGACAATCATCCTGACCGATAGCCGAAATCGTATAAACATTGTTATATTCGACGCGTGCAGGAGAATAGTTATTGGCATCTGCGCCGTCGTTACCAGCAGCAATGGCAAAGATGACACCAGCATCCGCAGCAGCACGAACGGCATCATCAAGCGCAGTACTTGGCGGGCCGCCGAGGCTCATATTCGCCACGTCACCGGGGGAAGCGTTTTGCGCAACGTAATCAACGCCGGCAATCACCCAGGAATACTGGCCTGAACCGTTACGATCAAGAACGCGAACGGCAACAAGCGTCGCATTTGCAGCAACGCCGACAACATCGATAGTATTGTCGATGGCGCCGATGGTTCCGGCAACGTGGGTACCGTGGCCGTTTCCGTCATCCGGCGTGTCTTTTCCGCGGGTGACAAAATTCGCACTGCGGGCGACATCAACATTCAGGTCCGGATGGTCGAGATCGATACCGGTATCGATAACCCAGGCTGTCTTACCGGTGCCATCGAGAGGGCCACCGACGCGGGTAACTCCCCAGGGCGTCACCTGCGGCTCGCTGCTGCCACCGCCGGGACGGTTCCCGCGAGAGCCCTGACGCGAAATCGAAACGCGATAATCGGGTTCGATGTACTTTACACGAGGATCAGAAGCAAGACGTGCGGCAACTTCAGCAGGCATGGCTGCTGAAAAACCCTTCAATACTTTTTTGTACAGAAAACGCACAGATGCGCTATTCAAACGAGCCAACTGGGCAGCGGCCCCGGCAACGTCGGAAACGTCTTCATTGAAAACAACGATATACTCGCCCGGTACAGCAAGGGTTTGTTGCCCGGATACCTGCAGAGCTGCACTGATACTCTGCTGCGACTCCGGTGTCGTCGGCTGCTGGACGCTTTCACAGCCGGTGATGACAGCGACTACGACGAATAATGAAATCCAATGGCGGATTTTCATCGACTACCTCCTCAAAATATGACTGGTTTATACCACGAGCAGGAATGGAATTTCGCGAAATCACAGGAACAGATATTTTACCGTCGTCGAGGCTAGTGCACGCTGCTGTGTGGTAATGGGCGGCTTTATAGCAAAGCAAATACCAAAAAAGAAAAATCTGCAGTATTTTTTGATTTCATATCTCGTTTCAGCAGGAAAAATCATCAATTCTATCATAGCGCCAGGGGAATGGGATTAATTTTTCTAATATCAGAGTTGTATTTTTTCCAGTGTGAAATTTTTGTCTTTTCATTTTGAAAATTGCTGTAACTTTCTGATGAGATTCATGCCCCCCTGCCTCAAATCGTGTCGGCGGATTTTCAACTACTCACGGTCGTGCCTACATGGCTGGTCGCCTATACAAACAGAGACCAAAACCATGCTGTACCACGACATTCATGGCGCGAGGTTTGGTCGTCTGCACATTAACCTGGGGCCAAAACCCCAATCCACCGGTTCCGTCATGGCCGGATGCAAATCCGCGATCACCAAACGGGTCAATGAAAATCGAGGCATCCCTGGACAAAATTGTGGCAACACATTTATTGTTGATGATAACAGGCAGGAAATCCGTAGGGGCGACCGGCGGGGTGCCCCTACATCGCCGCGGTTCTCATCCGGAATTATATCGTCAACAATCCCACAAATTGGCTGAATTTATCGTAATGCCAAACCATATTCATGGGATTATTGACGTTATCGTAGGGATAAAATTTTGTAGGGGTTCAAAATTTTGAACCCCTACAACGACGAAAAAATAAATATCAAAAAATTACCCAAATCCATCGGCGCCATTACACGTGGATTTATAATCGGCGTTACCAAAAATTAGGCCGGGGAAAAATATCATTTTTACAACCCTGAACACCGACCGGATTTGCAAAACGATGATTTCCCAACCTACACGATTTGAGGAAGAGCTAAACTTTTTGGTGTAACGAAACAGGCAGAAAACAAGAGAAAAGAAAACGGTGAAAACAGGCTGGAGAGTCTGGCAAAGGCCGGACACCTTTGCCAGACTGCATCGTGGAGATTAAAATAAGCTCAACTGGTCCGGGTTCTGACGGCTGGTTTTGTTTCGGCGGCGCGGTGTGGTCTGCTCATAGGCTTTGAGCTGTTCCTCGATATCCTTCAAAAATGGTGAGGGTTTTGTGGCGCTGCTCTTTCCGAACAGCGTCCGCTTTTTTGCACGCACAAGATACAGGTTTTCCCGGGCACGCGTCATGCCAACGTAGAACAGACGCCGTTCTTCTGCCAAATCTGTATCATACCCTTCGAGATTCAGAGGTAAGAGTCCCTGTTCACAACCGACGATAAAAACGACGGGGAACTCCAGCCCCTTGGATGCGTGCAGAGTCATCAACGTAACGTGCTCCGAACGGGCTTCGTACTCATCTTCGGCCTGTTGCAACATGAGGTAATCGAGGAAATCACCAAAATTCTTGCGCAGGCGGGAAACACGAACAAGCTGCTGCCAGTTATCATTCAGCTCGCTGTCGCTGGTGAACTTTTCTCGCCACACAGGCAGTACCACGAGATGATGCATGGCAGCGATCACGCCCTGATCGTGCAGTTTTTCTGCGATTTCAGCACAATCGCGCAGGACAGGCGCTGCCTTGCCAGCCGCAACCTCGCCTGCTTCGAAAACAGCCTGAAAACTGAGCTTTCCGTCACGTTGCGGCCAGCCGGCTGTCAGCTTTTCAGCCGTACGCGGACCCAAACCGTCGATGAGAAAAACCAGCAACTCTGCGAGGGCATCTGCCGGCAGTTCAGCCCCATTGGCAAAACGAAGAAAATCGATCATTTCACGTATGCCCTTGCGTGACAGTAACGGCTTATCCCCTACGATGCGAAAAGGAATGCCGCTGCGGGCAAAGGCCTCTCGCAGGGCCTGAGCCTGTGTATTCAGACGGTACAAAACGGCAAAGTCCGCAAATGAGCGTTCTGCATTTTGCGGTGCTGCGACGCGTCCGGAATCCTGCGAAAACATGCTGGTTCCTCCTACAGAGCGCTCGATCTGATGCACGACATACTCTGCCTCGGCTTTTTCCGTCACGGCTTCGTGGATGGTCAGGCGG
>WFTM01000237.1 GCA_015485525.1 Candidatus Zhuqueibacterota bacterium
CAGAGACTTCGCAGACGGCTGTGTTGTGGATATTCAACCTGCACGATTTGATGAAGAGTCGAAAATTTAATTCATGAAAAGATCGGATCATACGAGACAGCGACGGAGAAGCATATTGTGAGCGGTTATGTCATTACCCCCAAATTAATGCAGGAATTTCAGGTTGAAGCAAACGAACATCTGGAAGCCTGTGACCAGAGCCTGGTACAACTGTCTGAGAAGCAAGATGACGAGGAAGCGCTCAACGCTGTTTTTCGCGGCATGCACTCGGTTAAGGGCACTGCCGCCTACCTCGGCCTGTCTGCGATCAACGCTTTGGCCCATGCAGCGGAAAGTATGCTCGAGCTCATACGCAGGCGTGACAGTGCTGCAGTGTCCGACGAAGAGCTCGATCTCCTTTTTGAAGCATTGGATGTTCTGAAAGTTCTCGTCGCCGCGCCGGATTCTGCTTCTGAAAAAGTCGAACAACTCGTCCGCAAGATCGATCTGCAGAAAGAACAGATGAGCAGGGGGGAGGGCGCACCGTCTGCCGGCAACGCCGGTTCTGCTACGATTTCTCCGATACAGGTCTTTGACAGTGCCATGCAGCAACACCTGGGAACGCTGGAGCAGTGTCTGGCCGAACGCACACAGGTGACGACAGCTTTGATCGAGATGGTTGCCCGCACACTGCGCTCGATAAAAGGCAGTGCGCGGTATATGGGCTTTGCGCAGCTGGAGAAAGTCGCCGGCATCATCGAAGAAGGCCTGAAGATCGCTGAGACAGGTTCGGTTTCAGATGAGAAATTTTATGAGCTGCTCGCCGAAGGTATCGTTGAAATTAAAAATGCTCTGAGTGCGGCCCTGTCCGGAGAAACTTCTGACGAAGAAAGCATATCGGAGCAGTTGCCGGCCCCCACTTCTGTTTCTGGAGAGAAGGAGACAGAAGCCGTGGCCGCGGAGGCACAGCCAGCGCCGGCGGCCTCACCGGCTGCAGCTCCGAAAACCATGCGCGTCAATCAGGAACTGGTGGATACTTTTATGAACCTCGTCGGCGAGCTCATCGTTGCCCGAAATGCCTTCGGTCATGTGGAGCGGCGGCTGGAAATGGGCAAACAGGAACGCGCAGAGGCGCTTAAGGAACTGCGCAGCGCTTCGCTTGCTGTAGCCCGGATTTCCGAAGAAATGCAGAGGACAGTCATGGAAATGCGCATGGTGCCGATCCGGAATGTGTTTCAGAAGTTCCCGCGCATGGTCAGGGACTTGAGCAGAAAATGCGATAAAAAGGCGCAGATACTGTTGCAGGGCGAGGAAACCGAAATCGACAAAGGCGTTGCAGAGGATCTCGCTGACCCTCTGGTCCATATCATTCGCAACTGTGTAGATCATGGGCTGGAGAGCCCTGCGGAGCGCGTTGCTGCAGGCAAAAGTGAGGACGGCACCATCATTTTACGTGCGGCACACGAGGGGAATTATATCATCATCGACATCGTCGATGACGGTCGCGGTATCGATACCGGCGCCGTGCTGAAAAAAGCGATCGAAAAAGGGCTGGTCAGCCCTGCACATGCAGGTGCCCTGAGCCACGAAGAAATATGCGCTTTCATCTTCAATCCGGGATTTTCCACAGCAGAGGAAGTGACGGACATTTCCGGCCGCGGGGTGGGCATGGATGTGGTGATGACCAATCTCAAGAAACTCAAGGGCACGGTGCATGTTACCTCCGAGCCGGGACAGGGAACAAAAGTCCGGCTCGAAGTTCCCCTCACCCTCGCGCTGATCGATGCCCTGCTCGTCCAGGTCGATGATCAGACCTATGCTCTGCCTCTGGAAGCTGTGGCAGAAACGGTGAAAATTCAAAGCAGCTCTCTGAAATCCCTCATGCGCAAAAAGGCGGTGTCGTTGCGCGGCGAGGTGATCAGCGTCGTCGATCTCGCGGAGCTGCTTTCTGTTCAGCGCAGGACCACCCCGGATGATGACGAGCTCACGCTGCTGATCATGAAGGTTGGCAGCAACCGTCTGGGAATCACAGTTGACCGGATCCAGCGTAAAGAAGAAGTGGTCGTCAAGCCGCTGGCAGATTATCTGGCAGCCATTCCCGGGCTTGCCGGCGCCTCTATTCTGGGAGACGGGCGCTCCATCCTGATCCTCGACCCGGCGGAACTCCTGACTATTGCATTTGGTCAGGCAGAACAAGCCGCCTGAACCAGCATCATCCTCTGAACCGCAGGCAGAAACCGGGCCTGGATATGGCAGATTACCTCACACCATTCCCGGCTACTGCCACAGCCGCTGTTACTGCTCCTTCTTCTTCAGACTCATCAACCAGGCCACCAGGGGTTGGATTTCCTCATCCCAGAAATCGAAATTTTTCATCGGCGTGCCGGGGATGACTTTGAGCGGGTCTTTGAGGAATACCTTGAGATAGCCCGGTTTCAGCCTGCTGCCGACATCGCTCAGGTCAGGCCCGACTTCCCCGCCATCACCGTCGATGGTGTGGCATCCGTAACAGGCATAATCGTCATAAATATCCTTGCCTTCGGCGAGCATGGCGCTGTCGGCCGTGACACTGATTTCCGGGAAGCGCAGGCTGTCAGTCTGGCTTGCGAGGAAAAGCGCCAGTGCCTGACTCTCCCGCTCAGTCAGACGAAAATCCGGCATGCGCACCAGCGGTCGTTGCTTTTCCTCAATCCAGCGGCGGCTTACGGGCTTTAGCATGTAGGCAGCCAGCCATTCGAGCTGATATTTGCTGCCCGCTGCCTCAAGAGAAGGCGGAATATTGACGCCGCTGGGCGGCCCGTAGTGACAGGCGGCACACTGCAAAGTATCATAGAGAACCGACCCGAACTGCAGCAGGCTGTCCTGTGCTGCCGGCGTTTGCGCCACCGTGGCACCGAAGTGTGCTGAAAAAATGACCCCCAAAAGAGCTGCAGAAAAAAGCGTTTTAGTTTTCATCAGTACATCCAGATTACGAAGAGATAGCGCGCGATGCGCAGAGTGATTGCCATTGAAAAAAAGACCAACCGGTTCATGTGCACAACCCCGGCAGCGATGGTAATCGGGTCGCCGATGACTGGCAGCCAGGACGCGAGCAGCGCCAGCCAGCCATATTTTTCCGTGAGCTCGTGGGCCTTGCGGAAAAAACGATCCTGGTGGTGTTTCTTGAGCCAGTAGTCCGCAGCCCTGCGCCCGATGAAATAGTTCAGCACCACGCCGAGGCTGTTGCCGATGCTGGCCCAGAGCAGCACGGCCAGAGGCTTCATTTTCAGGCTCAGTGCTCCGAGCACAGCAGCCTCGGAGCTGACCGGGACGATGGTCGCAGCGAGAAAGGTGAATGCGCACAGTCCGAAGTAGCCGTAATCTTCTATCCAGTTCATCGCTGCTGCACAGTCTGCCGGTTTCAGGTGTTCCGGTTTGGTGGTTTGGTTATCCGGTTGATCCGGCACAGGCCGTCCGGGCAATTTTTCTGATCACCTGCCCTGAGCCTGAGAGGACAACCGGAGAATTTACTGCTGTCCCGCTGTCCGTTCGTGAAGGGGAAGCGCCCGGATTACTCGCGGTTGAGCGTTCACGCACGGGAAGTCGGGATAAAAATAACACAGCGGCCGGTCCCTGCATTCAGGGCCGGTCGCTGTGTGTACAGATAGGTCGCGGCTCTGCTCTGGCAGGCCGCCGGACGGAGTTTTCCGTTTTCCCGTGTTGTCGATACGCAGAGCGTATGACCGGGAAGGATGTTAGTTTGCCATTTTCAGAAAAGCAACGATCTTTTCTGTTTCGTCAGCCGTCAAGCTGGCGCGGACACGCATGTGCATGGTTGCGGTTTCCCATTGCGCATCGCTGAAAGCTTGCGGATTCGGTGCATTGTGGCAGCGAACGCAATTTTCACCCCAGAGTTGTGCGCCGAGCTTTTCCGGCTGCACGCCTTTGGTAGCGCAGCCAGCAGCCGTCAACAGCGAAATGCCGAAAATGAGGCCGAGTATCGATCCGGATATTTTAAGTGCTTTCATCTTATTCTCCATAACTTTTCTTGTGCTGATTCATCATTTCCAGAGCAGTCCCGCCTTCTTGACCAGACAGTGTTTCCCATGCAAAAGGCGGGGAGCTGAAAAATCTATTCGAAAAACGCATCATGATAACCTGGTGTGAACAAATGTGAAGTACAGTGTTCTCAGGTCAGAATCCGATCGACCAGTGCACGAAAAAGGCGTTGCCGCTGGGTTCGCCGTGTCCGCCTGCAGCTTCTTCGGCACCACCGCCGGTAAGGCCTGTGGTTCTGCCACCGCCTTCGCCGTGGTCAGACTCTGCAGCAGTATCGTTGATCTGATACGCGAACTTGATGACCGTTCTCCAGTCCAGCCAGTAGTTGAAGCCGAAAGTAATCTGGGTTTGGTCCGTTGCCCATGCAGCGCCTTCGGCCAGGGTCATGCGTGAATACCGGCCCGTGAATTCGATGTTTTTCAGTACCGCATTGTCCACATAAGCCGGCTTGAGAGCAGCGCGGGCAAACCAGGCGTTGCTTTTGTTTTCAAATGTATATTCCGTCGTTCCGGTCGGGTCTTCGGGTGAAATATAAGACGCATCGCTGACGCTGACCTGGTTCCACTGTGCCTTGACATCGAGCACGCTGTTCAGCGCCGTCAGGTTTTTCACCATGGAGAAATCGACCGCGAGCATGGTGGCAGAGACATCAGCGTATTCAGAATCCGTGTCGCCGACTTTGCCACGCTGGCCGGAGAAACCGATTTCGACCGAGGAGTTGTTCAGGGGCAAAATACCCAGCCGGCCACCGACGGCTTTATTTTTATTGTTGTCGTTGTAATTGGCGTAATGGAGCTGACCGCCCTCCTCTGCATCGACCATGCCCTCGTTGAGTGTCGGGCCATTGACGATATACAGAGAATAGTTGATTTTGCCTGTTCCCATGGGCATGCCGCCACGCAGCTCAACGCCCATGTCTGTTGTCGGGCCAACTTGCGCATCATGTGTAAAACCGAGGGGATTGGTAGGCAGGCGATTGATCCAGCGCGGGTGCAGCCTGTCACCGAAAATACCGAATGGCAGCAGGAAACGCCCGACTCTCAGGATAGCAGCTTTGCTGAGAATATAGGAGATGTTGGCGTATTCAAGCCCGACGACGGTCTGGCCGTCTTCGAGCTCTACCTCAAGCTCACCTTCGAACAGGAGACGCTCTGACTGTTGCCAGAGAAAGATCGGGTTGAAACTGCCGCCGACAAAGGAAGAACTGTTTTCATAAATTTCAAGACCGGAGTGAGCATAGCCACGCATCATAAAGCGGCTCTTGCCCGGTTTCAGCTCATTGAGCCGGGTGGTAATTTCTGTCAGTTCATTCTCTTCCTGAGCGAACAACCCACCGCCGAGGAAAAGGAGTATGCACGTACATATCACAGCCATATTTTTCATCATTAACTCCTTCACTGATTCATGATATACATATCCTGAAAAATCCAATATATAGAAGTTTTGCGATGCGATATATTTATTTTATCCAGTTGTGCGGTTTTAAACTTCTGGTGGAATTTTTTCAGTCATCCCGCTTTGCCCTGGTGAAACATTATGTGAACATAAAAGCGGGAACGGATTTATTTTTTAAGCTTGCGAATATAGTTGACCAGTTCCCAGCGTTGTTTATCCTTGAGCAGCGCCTTATACGATGCCATCGGTGGTTTGCCGGTGGTCAGTTTCCAGTAAATTGCTCCGTCGCTCTGGCTCTGAACTTCCTTGGATGTCAGGTCGGCCGGGCGTGGCTTGAGGGCCATGCCTGCAATGCCGTCGCCTTTGCCCTTGGTTCCGTGGCAGATGGCACACATGGCATCGTAGGTTTTTTTGCCGCGTTTCCACGCCTTGGCGTTATCCGCCAGCGGGTTTTTGATCTTATCTGCAGAAGCCGGAGCGACCCATTTTTCTCCTGCAGCTGTTCCTGATGTCTTTTCTTCCGGTGTGCTGGCTGCCAAGAGCAGAGCGACAGAAGCAAAAGCCATCAGTAGCAGAGTGTTTCTGCTCTTCATGATGCTTACCTCCATAAAATAGTGCATTGTTGAATATGCTCCCCGCGTCTTTCCGCCAGAACAGCGGAAAGCGCGGAGTGCAGTACGGATTGAAGGGATCAGTGCTTCTTCTTCGGAATCCGGGATGAGTGCATATGCTGAATTTTCCAGCCATCATCCGTCTTGACGAGCACTGCTGTTACCAGGCTTTCGCCGGCAAAAGCACGTGA
>WFTM01000238.1 GCA_015485525.1 Candidatus Zhuqueibacterota bacterium
CCAAAGTCTGATGCAAAACGGCTGCCGGTAACCAGCATGTTCATGAACAGCCTCGGGCTGAACAGATGCGTCCAGCGTATGCTGCCGGTGCGGTTCCCCCAGACGTAGTTGAAGCCGGCTGAGTTGTCTGTGTCCGGGTTGAAAATCACGTCGAGGTTATCCTGCCCCCCGAAACCGCTGATGGTCAGCTTGTTGGCGTGGTCGATGTCGATGAAAGCTTTGATGTTGCCATCGTAGAAATAGTACTCCGGTATATCATCGATCGCCTTGCCGACGGTTTTATCGAAGTAGGTGCGCCGCAGGGAGCCGGAAAGAGAACCAAAATCGCCCAGGGGAAACTGCAGCGTGGATTTTGCTGACAGCAGGCTGATGGCCACGACACCCTCGGCGCGGTTGCGGTTGCCGTCGAGGTTGGTGACGTTCAGCACCGAGGACAGGCGTCCGCCGTGTTCGGCACCAAAACCACCCTTGGAGACTTCCACCTTTTTGATCGCATCGGTGTTGAACGTTGAAAACAGGCCAAAGGCGTGCTCCGGGTTGTAAACATCGGCACCGTCGAGCAGGTACAGGTTCTGGTCCGGTGTGCCGCCGCGGATGTACAGCGCTGAGGAATAGTCCGAAACCGGCAGGATGCCGGGCAGGGTCTGCAGCGAGCGCAGCAGGTCTGCCTCGGCGATCTGGGGAATGCGGTTCAGGGCGCGTGCGTCCATTTCCAGTTGTGAAACCGGTTTGTTGAACAGGCGCTCGCTGATGCGGCCCGAATCGGCTGTCACCACAACGGTCTGCATGTTGATAATGCTCTGCTCCAGATCGATGCGCAGCTTGAGAATGTCCCCGGCATTGACGTGAATTTCGCGCGAAAAAGGTTTATAGCCGATGTAGCGCGCTTCGATGGTGTACGTCCCCTGGGGGATGCCGGTGATGACGAAGTAGCCGCTGACGTTGCTGCTGCCGCCGATCGTGGTGCCGGCGAGAAAAACGTTGGCGCCGATCAGGGCCTCACCGCTGGCCCGGTCATAGACATAGCCACTGATTGTTCCCGTGTTCGCCTTCTGCGGGAACCCCGCTGCCGGGCGCAAAAAGACGCCGGCAGAAAGAACCAAAATGAGAAATCGTGCCATGAACAATTGCCTGATTGTGCGAAGAGTGGATGTGATCCCGGTTTATTCGAAAATGAACACTGCGTGCCAGAAAACTCGGGATGATTGAATAACTTTGTTCGAGGAGGTATCTTCCGGTACTGAACCTGAGCGATTTATCTTTGGGACAAGAAAGAAGCAGACAAAGCTGCTTACATGGCTTGAGATATTCAATTATCGGTATCTGCTGTCTGGTTGTTCTGTACTCACAGCTATGGTCTGAAGCCGGGGTTTCACCGCGAAGGCGCGAAGAGCGCTGAAGTGTAATAAAAGCCAATACCAGCAGCCCCCGGCCTTTCCTCTTTTTTTTCTTAGCGTCTTTGCGCCTTGGCGGTTCAAAAAACTGCACGGATGATAGTGAAACTCAGCAGGCAGAATGTTTCCATCGTTTCTGATATGAGAATAAAAAAAGTATCTGGTTATCCCGTCCTCTCAACTTTGGGCTAAAGCCGGGGTTTCACCACGAAGGTCACGAAGAGCGCTGAAGTGTAATAAAAGCCAGTACCGGCAGTCCCCGGCCTTTCATTTTTTTTCTTAGCGTCTTTGCGCCTTGGCGGTTCAAAAAAATGCACCGACTGGTTGAAAAACTGCAGCCGTGCTGAGTGCAATGGATAGCAGTACCTGTTGCTGCAAGCGTTATGAATTGTTCAGATGATGAAAAAAAGCCGGGGCCGCAAAGCCCCGGCACGGGAGGTAACGCGAAATGAATGTGTCTCATACCCGGATTTTGCCGGGAAGTTTCATGAAAAATCGCCTCTCCCGCCATCTGATCTCTGCGGCTGTGCTGACCGTCCCGAAACCGTCTTTCTGCTTCCCGAAAACCGGCAGCAACCAGGGGGGAGGTGTGCCACAGCGCCTCACTTCTGCCGGCATCAGGCAGTGCAGCGCAGCTATTCGCGGATACCCGCGAGATCGAGAATGAAGGCGTACTCCAGCGCGGTCTCTTTGTAGCGCTTGAAACGCCCGGAAGCACCGCTGTGGCCAGTGGACATGTCACACTTGAGCAGCAGCGGGTTGTCATCTGTCTTCAGTGCGCGCAGCTTCGCGACCCATTTTGCGGGCTCCCAGTACTGCACCTGCGAGTCGTGCAGGCCGGTGAGAACCAGCATCGCCGGATAGGCTTTGGCCTCGACATTGTCATAGGGCGAGTACGACAGCATGTACTCGTAGTAGGTCTTGTCGTTGGGATTGCCCCATTCGTCATACTCGCTGGTGGTCAGCGGAATCGTGTCGTCGAGCATGGTGGTGACGACATCCACCCACGGCACGGCTGCGATGACCCCCTTCCAGAGGTCCGGCCGCATGTTGATCACCGCGCCCATGAGCAAGCCGCCGGCGCTGCCGCCCATGGCAAAAAGCTGCCCGGTCGTCGTGTAACCCTCGCTGAGAAGATATTCTGCACAGGCGATGAAATCGGTGAAGGTATTCTTTTTCTTCAGCAGCTTGCCGTCCTCGTACCACTGCCTGCCCAGCTCCTGCCCGCCGCGCACATGCGCGATGGCAAAGATAAAGCCACGATCGAGCAGACTCAGTCGAGCCGAGTTGAAGGTCGGATTCATGCTGTAGCCGTACGAACCATAACCGTATAACAGCAGCGGTGCCGGCTTGCTGCGATCCAGGTTCGTGCGGTACACCAGCGAAATCGGGATGCGCGTGCCGTCCTCTGCGCGGGCATACAACCGCTCGGCGCGGTAGTTTTCCGGCGAAAAGTCCCCCACAACCTCCTGCTGTTTCAGCAGTGTCTTTTCGCCTGTGTCCATGTTATAATCATAGGTGGAATTCGGTGTGGTCAGCGAGGTGTAGCCATAGCGCAGCACCGGCGTGTCGAACTCCGGATTGGTGGAGACATAGGCTGTGTACGCGGCCTCGCCGAAATCGAGATAATGGTCTTTGCTGCCATCCCAACGCCGGATACGCAGGTGCGTCAACCCGTCTTTGCGTTCTTCGAGAACGAGATGGTTTTTGAAAATTTCGATATCCTCCAGCA
>WFTM01000239.1 GCA_015485525.1 Candidatus Zhuqueibacterota bacterium
CGAACCAGGGTTCCGGTTTCGTCATAGATACGGATCGACACTTTTTTCGCGGCAGAATCCAGCCGGAAACCAGGCTGGGTCATACTGCCTTCGTCAACGATGATCGTATCCGTCAAAGCGATGACGTCCTTGCCGATCAAGGTCGTTACCAGGGAATTATTCATCGCCTGATTGAGCAGAAAATCCGCATCGATCGATTGCGAAAGATTGCTGTTGATCTGCTGCATCTGTTCCAGTGAGCTGAACTGCGCGAGCTGAGCGATGAACTCTTCATTTTTCATCGGGGAAAGCGGGTCCTGGTTATTCAACTGGGCCACGAGCAGTTTCAAAAAAGCATCTTTATCGAGATCGTTTGCTTCGGCCGGCCCTGACAGGAGACCTCCGCCAGCCTGCAGGCCGCTGATATTATTCGACGGATGGACCATGTTCAATCCTTTCTGTTACCCCCGGTTACAGGTAGCGATCAAAAGACTGCTGCCCTTGTTGCTGCTTTTTCTGATGTCGTTTCCGGCCCTGTTCCTGATCACCGGCCGGTGTATCCTTTTGCTGATCCTGCGCTGAAGTTTGTGAGCCCTGCTCACTGCGCGAAACCTGCTGCCCGCTCTGGGGCAGTGAAACCTGCACGGTATCAGCTCTGATGCCCTTTTCCTGCAGGGTCGTTTTCAGTGAATCCATACCGGACTCCAGCAAAGCGCGCGTCTCCGCCGTATCAACCAGAAAGCGCGCTGCAAGAACTCCTTCCTGCAGAGACAGGGTCAGGCGAATCGTACCCATGCTTTCCGGCTTGAGCACGATTCGGATCACGGATTTGTCCGGCTGCACCTGATCAGCGATCTGCAGGCGGATATTTTCAAAGCGTTCGGATGTGACAGCGACATGTGGCGAGGTCTTACCCGCTGGTCTCGCCGGGGAGATCGTTTTCGCGTCCACATGCTCGGTTGCGGCAGGCACGGCAGGCGTCCCTGCGCCTGCTGTCCTTGCTGCAGTACCGGTCTCAGACTGTCCCCCGGTTTTTTGTGTGTGTTCAACAGGCGTACGTTTTGCATCCATGCCTGTCATCTCATCGCGCCCATTTGTGCCCGGTGTGATCGTGGTTCCAACCGGCTGTTCTTCCCCGGTAAAAGTTTGCGCGGTACTTCCTGCTGTGGTCTGCGCCGCGCTGTTCACAGCCTGCTGGTTCGGGGCTGCCGGAACAGCACCCGGCAGGCCGGGCTGTGCGCTTTGCCGGGTCAGGTTATAGGCTGTGAAAGCTCTGGTATTGGTATGGGTTGCCGTTTGCTTCTGCTCATTTTGCACGCGCTCCTCTGCTGCGCCGCTTCTGTCCAGCCGGCTGATGGCATCCTGCAGGGCCGCGCGCCATGATCGGGTGGAGTGCATGAGTTCCGGGGCTTCCAAACCGCGTGTGTTGCCACCATCGGGAACAACGGCTGTTTCAAACATCTTGCGTGCGATGAGGTAAACCTGACCGTTGTTATCTTTCAATGTATCCCGGGTGACTTCGAGAACGCTGATATTCAATACTTCCCGCAGGGGCGGTGCAGCGACACCAGTACCAGGAGCACCCGGCTTCGGGCCTGCTGCCGGAGCTGTGACAGGTCGCGCTGAGGCGGCTACATCATTTTCCTCGCCGGCACGGGGTGTTTCGACAGCGAAATCATCCATCAGCCGCGGTGTGTCTGCCCACCGGCCTTGCCGGGACACAGTCTGTTCTGGCGCAGCAGCAGTGTGTCGAGCCTGCTCGGCGAACAAATCCAACTGCACGGCTCCGTTCTCCGGTGGTTGCGGCATTGGGGTGGCGGCAGCCTCGGTTCTGTTGATAAATGCCTGCAGGCGTGAGTCATTTTCCCGGATCAGGCGCTCGACAGGCCCGTCTGAGGACTCAGCAGATACGGGCGGTGCCGGCGATGGCGATGGTTCAGCCGTCTTTGCAATTGTGCCACTGTTTTGGCCTTCTTCTTCCGGCTGTACATCGCTGTAAGCACTTTGAAGAGAAACAGTGACATCAGCAGCCTTCAGCGCGATTTTTTCTCCGGCTCCGGCATGCTTCGGCACAGCATTCTCTCCGGCTTTCTCTCCATCATCCTGCACATCTTCTGCTGTCACGGCAGCTCGCGCGCTGAGGCTCTCTGCCTCCTGATTGCCATCCTTCTGATCGAAAGCAGGCAGGGAATCAGCCTCATCAGGATTGGATGGAAAAATGTCTGCTGAATCCGGGTTCTCAGTGTCCGAATTCCCGGGTACAGGCGCATTATCTATAAGCTGCACAGGGATGAAATTTTGCAATTGTTTTTCCCGGACCGGATGACCGATCAGCTCGACAGGACGATTGGCAGCGGGCTCGGAATCGACGATCAGGTACGTTTTGTCTTTGGTAGATACCTGAAAACCGGCGGCAAACTGCTGTGCACCATCATCATCCGGAATGCTGACAGCGAGCAACACAGGTTGTACATCCGTTTCTGCCAGAGACAGTTCTGCCTGCAGCGGCGAATTTGGCCCAGCATCCTGTGCGAGGGCTTCTTTTAGCACGCGTACGATCTGCACGCGCATCTCATTTGATCCGGGTTCATCACCCGATGTGGCCAAACGGTTTCGCGTCGCAGCGGTCAAATCCGCCAGGTCCACAGGTGAGGCAAAGACCGGTTCGCCGCGGGATTCATCGCCGGTTTGTGCCGCGGATACGGTCAGCAGATAATCCACAACAGAGCCGATTTCTGCAGCTGGGAAAATATCTTCTGTGGCTGCAGGTTCGGGCGTGGCTGTCAGGCCTTCAACAAGAGAGCTGCTTCCGGAAGGCTCTTCCGGGCTGAACTGCCGGGGATTCATCAGCAAAGCACCTGAAAAGATGGCGGCAAAAGTGGCGTCATTCGGCTCTTTTCCGGCCTCGTCCTCCCTGCCGGAAAAAATTTTCATTCCCTCATCGTTCACGCTTTGCTTTGCCGAAAAAAAACCGGCAAATCGCTCAACCATTTCAGCCTCCATTCTCATTGAGATTTCTGATCCTGGCAACTTTTTCTGCCACCTGCGCAGCACGGGCAGGATCCATCGCATTCATCAGCACGCGGGCTTTGCGCGAGCTGGCATTGAGCACCAACGTCACCAGCAGATCGACATCAAGGTTGTTGGTGACTGTTTTCAGATTTGAGGCATCGAGACCGGCAACAATGCCCGCCAGTTTACCGATGCGTTCCTTGCCTTCACCACCGACCTGACCGGCAAGTCTGGCGATTTCACTTTCCAGCTTATTGACCACATCCTGCCGCGAGCTGATCTCCGTATTCAGGCTGTCGCGCAGAAGGGCCAGCCGTTCTGCTTCTTCCTGTAACATGATGATTTTTTGCTGCATCGCCAGCTCGGCAGCGCGCAATGAGTCCGCGCGCGCCAGCTCAGCTCCCGTCAGTTCTGCTCCTTTGTCTTCAAACGGATTCTCAAAACCGATCAGGGCGATCCAGATGGTGCCGAACGTCATCACGAAGGAAAAAAACGAAAAGATGACAAGTCCGAGGGCGACCTTTGCATTTCCCTGTTCATTCATCGCTCAATCCGTTGCTCTATGCTCAGAGGACGTGGCGCTTGCTGTCAACCGCAGAGACGACCTTCCATCCTGTCGAACGCGCAGCGATTTCATCGTTGAAGGACTGTTCGGCACGCACCACTTCTTTCCGGTGTTGCTCAGCTTTTCGCTCGCGCAGTTTTTCCAGCATCTGCTCTTCACGCGTGATGGTCAGCAATTTATTGCGCTTTTCGGCCAACTGATCCATCACCCGAAAAAGCTGTTCTTTCTCAGAATTAATCTTTTTGTCCAGAAAATCGAGATACGACAACCGCAGTTGGTATTCAGCCGCCTGAAGACTTTCGTTGGCGTTCTGCAACGCCTCGTTTTCGCGCTGCCACTGCTCTCCGATGTGCTCGATTTTCTCTTCGATGCGAACTCGCTGCGCTTCCAGACCGGCCAGCTCCTGCTGAACCTGGCGTTTCATCTTAGTTTTCAGATTCAACACCTGCTCGAGGGAAAATTTAAACCGTTTCATGCTCCTGCCTTTCGCTGCTGTTATTGAGCCCCTAACATTTTCAATACAGTGAGGGTCTCACCAAGCTCTGTATGTTCATCTATGCCCTGACACAAAAAAGCTTTGATGGCCCCCATGCGATCGATAACCCGGTCCAGGGTCGGATTGGCCCCTTTCTGGTATGCTCCGATGCTGATCAGGTCTTCGGACTCTGTGTATGTCGCGAGCTGGTCCCGCAGTGCCTGGGCTGCTGACAGATGTTCAGCAGTCACGACCTGAGGCATGACCCGGCTCAGGCTGTGCAACACATCGATCGAAGGATAATGGCCTCGTGCCGCCAGTTGCCGCGAGAGAACGATGTGGCCGTCGAGAATTCCGCGCGCCGTATCGCTGACCGGCTCGTTGAAATCATCCCCTTCGACGAGGATGGTGTAAATTCCGGTAATCGAGCCAGTAGCGCTGTTGCCTGCGCGCTCCAGTATCTGCGGCAAGAGGGAAAACGTCGAAGGTGTATAGCCACGCGTCGTCGGTGGCTCGCCGATGGCCAGGCCGATCTCACGCTGGGCCATTGCCACACGTGTCAGGGAGTCCATCATCAGGACGACATTGGCTCCCTGATCGCGAAAATATTCGGCAATCGTTGTCGCTACCAGCGCTCCCTTGACGCGCAGCAGAGGCATTTCATCAGAAGTCACCACGACAACGATACTGCGTGCCAGGCCCTCAGGGCCAAGATCGCGCTGAATAAACTCCGCCACTTCACGGCCGCGCTCGCCGATCAGGGCGATGACGTTGATATCTGCCGTGGCTCGCCTGGCAATCATCCCCAGCAGCGTGCTCTTGCCCACGCCACTCCCGGCCATGATGCCGACACGCTGTCCCTGCCCGAGAGTCGTCAGGCTGTCGATCGCCCGCACACCGGTTTCGAGAATGGCAGATACAGGACGCCGCTGCAACGGAGAGGGCGGGCTGCTGACAACTGTGCGCATCTCCTCACCGATGATCGCACCGCCGCCATCGATGGGCTCACACAGCGCATTGATCACCCGGCCACGCAAGCCCTCACCCACGGGAATCGCAGCCTGATTGCCGACCACTTCGACGAGAGCGCCGGGGGCTATGCCGGACAGGGTCTTCAACGGCATGAGCAAAATATTGCTGCCATGAAACGCGATGACTTCAGCCATGCACGGCTCGCTGCCACCGCTGGTGGCGATGCGACACAGTTCTCCGACTCCTGCAGCCGGTCCGGATGCTTCGATCAGTGTACCGGTAATCCGCAGCACCCGCCCCGTACTCTGAACCGTATTCAGAGTCGGTAAAGTCTGCAGCATTTTGTCCAGCAAAGTCATGCGTGTTCTTCCACTTTTGCACTCAGGTGTTTGCGAATTTCCGCCAACTGTGATTCGATGGTTGCGTCGTGCACCTCTCCGGCAGTTTCAACGATACAGCCGCCGCGGCCCACGGTCTCATCCGGCATCACACGACAAGAAGGATAGGTGTTCTGCAGCCAGGTGACAAACTCCGTCTCCTGCGTGAGGAAATCGTGATCAGCAGGATGACAGCGGATGCGTATTTCAGCATCATCAGCGACATTTTTTAATGTTTCCTGTATCTGGTACAGAATGATATCCGGTGATGTCGCCAGCTCTTTGTGGATCACCTTGGTAGCTATTTCATAAACCAGCTTGACCGCGCTGACTTCGAAATCGCGGCGAAACTTCTCCCGGACGTCAGCAAAGCCGGCGATGGCCTGCTGCAGTGCTTCGACCGCCTTTTCGAGTTCTTGCCGCTGCTGAGCCAGCTCTTCCGCATAGTCTTCTGTATGGCCGGTTATGTGTCTTTCCTCGGCGTCTTGCCCATGCTGGTCTTCTCCGTCCTCAGCGGAGTAATCTTCTGCTATCTGCTCAGAGAGCTCGGTCTCCGCACGAGGAATAGCTGGCTCAGGCCGGTCTTGCTGCACTCTCGCTGGTTCTGGGTCAGCAGGCCGGGCAGGCGTCTCCGGGTGCTGCGGCTCCCATGGAACCGGACGATCCGAAAATGCCCGAACACGTGCCGGCAGCTTAAACGACAAACTCTTCACCGCCGTCACCGCCCATAATCACGATCTCGCCCTCTTCCTCGAGGGTGCGTATGATTTCCACAATCTGTCGCTGGGCTTCATCGACTTCTTTGACACGCAGCGGGCCGAGGAACTCTATTTCCTCTTTCACCATTTCAGCAGCGCGGGAAGACATGTTCGAAAAGATCTTGTTCTGAATATCTTCCGCACTGCCTTTGAGGGCGATCGTGAGCACTTTGGTATCCACTTCCTTGAGCAGGCGCTGGATACTGCGATCGTCGAGTTTTTGAATGTCCTCGAAAGTAAACATCAGGCTGCGAATTTCCTGCGCCAGATCGTTATCCCGCTCCTGAATGCGTTCGATGATGGATTTCTCGAGGGATTTGCCCGACAAGTTCAAAATTTCAGCCACTGCCTCGACACCACCCACTTCATTGAGCTCGCGCGTGTACACAGATTCGATCTGGACTTTGATCAGGTTCTCCACATCCTCGAGCAGATCAGAAGAAATCTTTTCCATCGTGGCGATGCGATAGATGACCTCGTGCTGCAACTCGTTAGGCAGGTAGGCCAGCACGCCGGCTGCCTGTTTTGGCTCGAGATGCGAGATGACCACCGCTATCGTCTGCGGGTGCTCATTGCCGAGCAGGTTGAGAACCTGCTGGATATCTGCACGCCTGAGCAGACTGAAACCGCGGGCCTGTTCGCTCTGCAGCGCCTCCATACGGCGAATGATCTCATTCGCTTTGTTGGAGCCAAGAGCCTCTTCCAGCAGTTTCGATGCATAAGGCAAGCCACCCTGTGTGAGATACTCCTGTGCCTTGACGAGCTGAAAAAACTCATCCACAACCCGGTCCATCACTTCTGAAGGCACCTCTTCCAGTGAGGCGATCTGCATAGCGATGCGCTCCATCTCAGGCTCGGGCATGTTCTTGAAAATCTCCGAAGCTGTATCCACACCGAGGGAGACCATCAAAATAGCGGATTTTTGTATCCCATTCAGATTGTTATAATCCATCACTCTTCATTCTCTAGTTCGATAACCCAGGTACGAATCAGTTTGGCAATCTCGTTCGGCCGCTCGTTGGCCAGCTTGTTGACGATCTTGCGTTTGTGCATCTTGAGCTGGGTTTCGAGGGGCACCTCCAGCTCTTCCAGAACCGGCTCTTCGATTTTCTTTTCAACCGGGATTTCAGGACGCAGGCGAACGAATATTGCTTTCAGCAAATAGACCAGAAAAAGCGCTGCGGCTACAAACGCCAGACGCTGCCCCCACAGCTTGAGCAGCTCCATGCGCTCAGCCCAGGTGATCATCTCCTCGGTCTCCTGCAGCTCGGTCAGGTCGAAAGGCATGCTGGTTACTTCAACCTGATCATTTCTGCCGGCGTCAAAACCGATGGCATTTTTCACCATCGCGGCGATTTTCTCCAGCTCCTCATCGCTGCGCTGTGTATATTGCGTCACCTCTGTGCCGTCATCGGCGATGATGGTCTCATACTTGCCATTGATGATCACCGCTACAGACAAACGCCGGATATTGCCCACAGAACCGATAACCCGCTGCACTGTTTTGCTGATCTCATAATTGGTCACCACGTTTTCGGACTGGCTGCCGGGGGCGTTGGCATCCGGGTTATTGACCTTGTCGCTCTCCTGGCTGCGGATCGTACTGCTCTCCGGGTCATAGCTCTCCATCGTTCGCTCGACCTGGTTGAAATCGAGCTCTGATGTCACGCGTACCATGTAGTTATTGGTGCCGACAATACCGGCGAGCAAAGTGGAGACTTTATCTTCCAGGTAGGATTCGACCTTGCGTTGCAGGTCGAACTGCGTAGCGGTCAATTCGACGAGACTGTTTTTGTCCGACTGATCGCTGAGAACCTTACCGCGGGAATCCACAATTGTTACTTTTTCTGCCTGCAGCCCTTCCACGCTGGCCGCGATAAGGTTGGCGATCCCCTGCACCTGGTCCGGCTTCAGCCGTTTGCCAGGGACGAGCTTGACCAGTACTGAAGCCGAGGCAGGCTCCTCGTCTTCGATGAAAAGCGATGGCTTGGGAATCATGATGTGAACGCGGGCAAACTCGATCTCAGAAATGCTGTTGATCGTGCGTGACAGCTCGCCCTCGAGGGCACGCTTATAGTTCAGTTGCTGTACAAAATCCGTCAGGCCGATATTGTTTTCATCGAAAATCTCATACCCGACGATGCCCGACTGCGGCAGCCCCTCGGCAGCAAAAAGCAGGCGTTTTTCATAGACCTGATCATCGGGGATGAGAATATTCCGTCCCTGGTTTTCGAGGCGATATTCGACGTTCTCCTCTTTCAGCCGACTGGTTATCAACGCGGCATCCTGCGGATCGAGGTTGCTGAACAAAACGGCAAAGCGCTCGCCACCAGAAAAAGCGATGAGACTCACGATGATGGTCATGATTACAGCGACAACAGCCATGACCGACATCTGCTGCCATTTCTGTAAGCGGCTCCAGTTCTCTGTCAGTTTCTCTCGGTACTGTTCGAAGACTCTTCTCAGGGTTTCCATTCTCTATCGTTTCAGCAATTCCGGTTCAGAAGGAACGTTCAAACACTGCCAAAGGACCGCTGCCGGAAACACCGGCACCAGTCACACCTGCGTCCGCATCAGTTCCTGGTATGCTTCCAGCATCTTGTTGCGGATTTCCATGACCATTTCAAAGCTGACGCTCGCTTTCTGCATCGCTATCATCACATCGTGCACGTCCGTCGTCTCACCGGCTATCAGCGCTTCGACTTCTTCGGCCGCATTTTCCTGCAACTGATTCGCTTCTTTCAGGAAAGATTTGATGGTGTCAGCAAAATTTTTCCCATCACCATCGGTTTTGCGCGGTTCTTTTTTCTCTGCAGGGTTGAGCCCGGCGTTCAGGCCGGCATTGAGTTTGGTGACATCCATAGCATGCCCGTTAATTCAACATTCACAATCAGGCAAAAAGATCGATATTCAGACCCTTTTGCGGTGGCATATCTTTTTTTTGCGCTCTGGTGTATCCTCCTGCCACCTGCTCGGAAAAGACTTTTTCGATAAAAATTTTCTCTTCCGCTGAAAGCGTATTCATAAGTGCCCCGGACTCCGGCTTCGTCTCTGGACGAGCCGGGCCTGCCTGTCTTTTCGCAGGGGCTGTTTGCGGATTTACAGTATCATTTTCGCGCAGCTTTTCGGAGAACGCACCGCCCTCGACCCGGTTCTTAGCCGGCTGTTGTTCCCGGCGATAGGCTGAAATCGCATTTTGAGATACAGAGTTGACTTTCATCAGATGTGTCCCGGTTAGATTTCAAGAGCCTTCTTGATCATTTCCTTGTCTGCTGTCACAACGGTGAGGTTGGCTTCGTAGGCCCGTGATGCAACGATCAGATCGACCATTTCCTGCACGACATTGACGTTCGGCATGGCCACATAGCCATCTTCGTTGGCGTCAGGATGTGAAGGATCGAAAACCATGATCGGGTCTTCCTGAGAAATCTCCAGTTGCCCGTCAACACCGTGCAATCGTTCCCTTTCCTCAGGAATTCTGTCGCTGCGATCCTGCAGATGGCGGGGATTGGTGATCGCCAGTTTGGATTTCTGGTTTTCAAAGAAAAAAGGAAAGCCTGGAAATTTATCGCCCTCGGTCATGATCACTTCCCGGCGACGATACGGCCCGCCTTCATCCGTACGTGTTGTCTCGGCGTTGGCGATATTGCTCGAAATCGCATTCATCCTTCTGCGCATGGCAGAAAGCCCGGTTGCGCTGATATCGATGGAGGGAAGAATTCCAATCGAAGACATGGTTGTTTCTCCTGATGCAAATGTGATTCATTTCTGACTATTCATTTAACTCAGCAATGTTGCATTTTTTCAGCCAGACCACGAGGGCACAGCACGTGGCTACACCAAAGCTGTCATTCCGGTTTCCCCGCAGGGGAAGACCGGAATCTCCCTGACTCAGGCACGTGCCAGAAAAGATGAGAGATTCCGGCACTGTGCTGCGCCTGGCCGGAATGACACATGCCGGTGTCTGAGCCGGGCCGGGTTTGCTGAGTTAACTGGATACCCGGATGATTCATTGCCTGTTATAAAAGCGACGCGGAAACATGAGTTTCCGGCTCTCTTTGCGGAAGGCGTTACATTAATAGCTGCGCGGGATATCAAATTTGCTACGAAGCGATCCGCCCGCGAATTGCAGATTTCATCTTGAGAAAAGTATTGCGCGTAAACCGTGTCGCTGCTGTGTACAGCAACTGATTTTTCGCCAGCTCCGCCATTTCATATTCAATATCAACATTGTTGGCACCACTGATATCACCGGGATCATCCGGTACATACACCTCGGGCTGAACCTGAACCGCCCTCTGCCTGCCAACCGGGATATGACGTTCATCGGTTTGGGCACCAGCTATGCCCTGTTTGCGCAAAGACTTGCGCAGCTCTTCCTCAAAGCGGACTTCAAGGCGCTGGTAGCCTGCCGTGTTGACATTGGCGATATTATTTGCCCGCACACGCTGGCGAATAGCCGATGCTTTCAGAGATTTACTGAGCAGCGGCAGTTTGGTGTGTTCGAACAATCCTTTGAGCAGCATGGCGATTTCTCCTGTTTTGGTTTGCCGCCCGTTTTGCAATCGGTATGCCACGTCCAGACAGATACGGCCACCTCGCGACATCGTGCCGACACAAAAGGCCACAGCAGAGCCTGAAGAAGAACATATTGCTTCAAGCTATTGTTTATAAAGTAATTACGCAAACTCTGTTTGTTAAATAAATTTTACATTACTGGCTGTTGCAAAAAGAAAATTCCAGCAGATAAAACAGGGCTGGAAGAGAGGCGAGTTGAGGGGATGATGAATAGGCAGATATTGCCAACGCGGGGCACGATTTTCCCATCCGGGTGAGGTATGCTGCTCCTAAAGAACATCGTATGAACTGCAGTTACAGGGACGCGAGTTTTTTCAAGGTTTCGAGGATGCGCCGGGTGGACTGCACTGCATCAGCCAGGCCGGATTCGACGACGGCGCGCGGCATGCCGTAGATCACCGAGCTGTGTTTGGACTGCGCGATGATCAGAGAACCCTTTTCTTTCAGCGCACGGAACCCATTGACACCGTCATGCCCCATGCCGGTCAGCATAATCGCCAGGGCTTTACCCGGATATACCTCGGCTAATGAGGAAGCAGCCAGATCTACTGATGGTTTATAAACGATATTCTCACTTACTGCCGGAAAGACTGTTTTCAGTTTTTTCTGTGCATAGTGGAAAGCGATATGTTTGCCACCCGGGGCGAGATAGACATGCCCCTTTCTGATATCACAGCCTTCAAATGCTTCGAGCACGGGCAGGCTGCTCAATTTATCCAGGCGCTGCGCCAGAGAGTTGGTGAAGTTTGCCGGCATGTGCTGGATGATGACGATCGGCACCGGGAAAGAAGATGGCAGATGAGGAATAATATCGAGCAGGACACCGGGGCCGCCTGTACTTGCTCCGATCAACACGACACCGACATCTTTCAATAACGACGGAGACAGAGCAGTTTCCTTTTCCGTCTTCTCTGCACCCGTGTATCTGGTAGAGTCCGGCGTGGGCTGAGCGGTTGTTTTTTTGCGCATCCCGGGCTTGGCAGCCCGACTTCTGGCCACGGTTTTGATCTTCTGCAGCAACAGGTCCGTATCTTCCGGTGATGCGGAAATACAGGTCTCCTTGGGCAGGAAATCGAGTGCCCCCTTTTCCAGCGCAGCGATCGTCTCTTCTGCACCATCTGTCGTCAGGCTGGAAATCATGATGACAGGCAGCGGGCTTTTTTCCATCAGGTGCTCCAAAGCTGTCAGGCCGTCCATCACCGGCATGTTGATATCCATGGTGACGACGTCCGGCTTCAATGAGCTGACCTGTGCAAGAGCTTCGGCACCATTAGCAGCCCTGCCAACAACTTCGATTTCTGCATCGCGGTTCAGCTTCAGAGACAGGGCTTTACTGATAACCGCTGAATCATCGACGACGAGCACTCTGACAGGTTTTTTCATGCTGCTTTTTCCTGCTCGATACGCACGATTTCCGAGACGTCGATGATCAGCCGGACACGGCCATCCCCCATGATAGTTGCACCGGCGATCGCTTCGGTGCTTTCGAAAAAATCACCGAGAGATTTGATCACCACCTCTTCCTGACCGACCAGGGAATCCACGACCAGCCCGACACGCTTATCCGCGATGGCAACGATCACGACATAATATTCTTCCGGTTCCTCACCCTGCCTGCGGATATCGAAAAAATCGACCAAATCGACCAATGGGATAACAGAATCTCTGAGCCGGATAACACGCCGGTCTCCGACCCATGAAAATTTCTCCTTGCTCGTACGGATGGTCTCCAGAACAGAAATCAGAGGTATGATGAAATTTTCCTCTGCTACCTGAACGATCAAACCCTGTATAATGGCCAGAGTCAGAGGTAGTTTGAGATAAAACGTCGTGCCTACCCCCTTCTGCGACTCGACCTCGATCAGCCCGTTCAAACGGCTGACGTTGGTTTTGACCACATCCATTCCCACACCGCGGCCGGATACGCTGGTTACCTGTGTCTTTGTGCTGAAACCAGGGGCAAAAATCAGGTTATAGGCCTCGCGCGCATTCATGCGTTTGGCTTCAGATTCGGAAATGATGCCACGTTCAACGGCTCTGCTCTTCAGTTTGTCGGGATCGAGACCGGCGCCGTCGTCTTCGATGCCGATGATGATATCATTGCCTTCCTGGGTAGCGAAAAGCGTGATGCGGCCACGGGGATTTTTGCCAATCTTTTTGCGCTCTTCCGGGCTCTCAACGCCGTGGTCCATGGAGTTACGAATCAGGTGCGTAAGCGGGTCGCCGAGTTCCTCGATGACCGATTTATCCAGCTCGGTTTCCTCACCTTTGATAATGATTTCCACATCCTTTTTCATTTCACGGGAGAGGTCCCGTACCATACGCGGTACTTTTTTGAACAGAGTGCCGACCGGCATCATGCGGGTCTGCATCACGGACATCTGCAGCTCGGAGGAAATCAGCGCGATCAAGCCATTGGCTTCGGAAAGCTGCTCGATATTTTTCTCGAAGATCTCATGCACACTCTGCCTGTCGCTGTCCAGCGACCATCCACCGGCATCATCGCTGAAGAGCAAATCCATGCTGGTCTCGAAAAACTGGCACACTTGATTGAGGCGGTTTCTGCCCAAAACCAGCTCACCTGCGAGGTTCATGAGATGATCGAGTCGATCCACAGGGACACGAACTGTCTGGGCCGGGCGGTTTTCCTTGTTTTTCTCGGCAGATTTTTTCGCGGCGGGCGCCGGTGTTTCGTTCCCGGGAGCTTTGGCTGCGGCCGGTTTTTCTTCTGCCTGCGCAGCAGGTTCAGGTTGAGGTGCCGGCGACTCTTCAGCCTTTTCAGCAGGCGCAGATTTCGACGGGCTTTTTTTCTTCTTTTTGCTTTTGGATGCGGATGCTTTTTTCTCCTCGCCACCATCCGGGGCTTTTGCTTCGGGCTCCTTCCCGGTTGAAGAGTCATTACCGGATTCTGCCTGTGTCTGCTCTTCCGCCTTCTCTGCATCTGATTCAGGCTGTCCAGGGTCGTCACTCTGCTCTGCCTGGTCCTGTCCGCCGTTGTTCAGCTCATTGAGGGTGGCGATCAGGCCATCGACCTCGGCGTCGCCTTCTTTACCGTTTTCGCGGATACTGTCGAGCATCGTCCCGAGAATATCAACCGTTGCCAGAATGGCATCCATGATTTCAGCACTGACCGCAAGGTTTCCTTTGCGCATGCGGTTGAGGATATCTTCAGCCGCATGGGTCAACCGGGCCATGTTGTCAAAGCCAAGGAAGCCCGCTGTGCCTTTGATCGTGTGCGCTGATCGAAAGATTTCGTTGATCAGATTCAGGTCATCCGGTGTTTTCTCCAGCTCGACGAGGTCGGCATCGAGTTTTTCCAGAAGCTCTTCAGCTTCTATGACAAACTCGGCAACGATCTCGTCCATATAATCCATGCCATCATCCATGATGTCTTCCCGCTCCGTTTCTCTTCATTTCATCTGATTTAACAGTGCATCGATTTCTTCCTGGCTCACAGGAGCCTTGCTTTCGCCATCTTCCGGTGGAGGTTCTTCTTCTGAGGCCGGCTGCTGCAGTTTTTCCGTCTCTTCTGTGCTGACTTCGGTTACCGGCAGGGGTTCGTCAGCATCTTGCTTCAGGACTTCCGCTTCTGCTTCTTCTTGTTGCCTGAACGCCTCGTCGATCTCTTTCTGCAGGTCCTGGCGGTCCTGAAAGACAGCATTGGGATCGAATGCGCGGTCCTTGCGTTCGATTTCCTGCACTTCGATGCCCGAAAATTTCGTCAGCAGTTCGGACAGCTTGCCCTGAATGGATTCGATCAGATGGTTCGCTGCCATAATCTGCTGGCTGGTGATGTCCTGAACCTGCAGGGCGTTGATCAGATCAAAAGCCTCGCCCTGAACGGTTTCTATCTTTTGGCGGATACGTGGGATCGGGCTTTTTTTCAGGGTTTGTTCAGAGAGAATTTTCAGTTCCTTTTCCACTTCTGCAGCCCTGGTTTCCTCCTCGCCATCCATGCTGCTGGCCAGCTTAAGGATCATCTCCCGGTCACGATCGAGGCGCTCTTTCAACTGCTCTTCGAGCTCGTCGATACCTGAGGTGATGTCATCGATATCTGCCAGTATACGATCGATGCCGTCGAGCATGCCGTTGGTAGCCTGCTCGGTTGTCTCGTTCACCTGATCGAGCTTCTCCACAGCATAGGGCATCTTTTTCGATGTTTCTTCTATGCTGGAATTCATCTCCTGCAAAACAGGCGTCGTTTCCTGCACGAAGAGAACCAGTTCTTCGAGAAAAGGGACAACACGCTGTCCAAAAACAAAAAGCGCTTTGACCTCTTCAACTTTTTTCAGCATGATTTTTACTTCTCGCTGAGTCATCTTATCCTCCAGATATATAGAATACCGGCTGTCCCCGGAATCAGGCAACAACGCCATCTTGCACACACGTTCCGATAACTTCAGCCTAAAATCGAGTCGATCTTTTCCTTGAGCACCTGAGGCGTGAAGGGCTTGACGATATAACTGTTTACCCCGGCTTTCATCGCATCGACGATATCTTCTTTCACACCTCGTGTGGTGATCATCAAAATCGGTGTATCCTTGAGATTTTCATCAGCCTTGACGGACTTGACGAACTCCAGCCCATTCATCTCCGGCATGTTCCAGTCGGTGATGATGAAATCAACCGGAGCTTCGTTCAAGCGTTCGAGTGCTTCTTTGCCATTTGTGGCTTCAACAACATCATCATACCCGATCCGCTTCAATGTATTTGCTACGATGCGGCGCATGGTGGGTGAATCATCGACAGCAAGGAATTTAATCGATCCCATAGCTTTTTAACTCCTTGAAGGTTAAGAGATTAGGCGGATTTATCCACTGATCGGCGCAGTGCACCGGTATAGTCTGTACAGCAAAAAACTGTGCTCAACCAGGTGTGTCTGATAATTTATAAAGCAATGATCGGCGTGCCTTTTGAACAGCACACACCACCCTTTTCGACCACCCGATTCCCCTTTTGTCCGGGGGGTCATGAAAGATATTTTTCAACCTCTGATTGCAGTTTTTCCGGCACAAAGGGTTTGACCAGATAACTGTTGGCCCCGGCGGCAATCCCTCTCTCGATATCCTCTGTTTCTTTCTCGCTCGAGAGAATGATGATGGGGACATCCTGATAATAATCGTTCTCGCGCACAATTCTGATAAACTCATAGCCATCGATGTTCGGCATATTCAGATCTGTGATGATCAAATCCACATCCAGTGTTGGCAGGAGTTCAAGAGCCTCCATGCCGTCGCTTGCCGTAACGACCTTGGTCCCCCTCGATTTGAGTGTCAGGGATATCAGCTTGCGGATCGTAGATGAATCATCCGCAACAAGGGCAACCTTTTTCTTCTGTTCACTCATAGGGTCATACCCGTATTTGTTTTTGATAGACGATGATTTTGCCAAAGTTGACCAGCTTAAATGCTTTGGTCAGACCATGCAGTGACTCAGAGTGACCGAGGAAGAGATACCCTCCCGGGTTCAGGCTGTCATACATGTTGGCAAGAATCTGCTTGCGGGCTTCGGTGCCGAAGTAGATCATGACATTGCGAAAAAAAATAACATCGACATCCTTCATCAGGCGCATGCGTGCGCTGTCGTGCAAATTCAGGCGCGTAAAGCGAACGATAGATTTTATCTTCGGTGCAATTCGATAATATCTCCCTTCCCGGGTAAAATGGTTATTTTTCTGTATCGGAGATAAATTGCGTAAACTAAACTCGCTGTACACGCCCTCGCGCGCCCTGGCAAGGATTTCCTCATCGATATCTGTGGCGACAATCTCGACTGCCTTCTGGTTAAAAAGCCGGGGGTATTTTTCGGCGATCAACAATGCCAGAGAATAAGGCTCCTCGCCGCTGGAACAGCCTGCACTCCAGAGCCGCACTTTACGAACTGCCCTGTCCTGCGCGTTTTTGACAACCCGCGGCAAAACCTCATCAACGAAAACACGGAGCTGCGGCATGTTGCGCAAAAAGCTCGTCTCGTTGATGGTGATCGCGCTGGTAAAGTGTTGAAATTCGTTGTTGCTGTCGTATTTCAGCAACAGCAGGTAATCATGATACGAGGTGCAGCCGAGCTCGACAAGACGTGGTGACAGGCGATTTTCGAGCAGATACTTTTTGCTGCTCTTAAATTCTATCCCGGTCTTTTCGTAGATGAATCGGACCAGCTTCTCGAATTCATCATCCGTCATACGGATTTCTTTACCGTATGGATTGCTGCGCAGCACACCGGGATTTTTTTCAGTTTGTACTGGCATCACATGCTCTCTGTCAGGTCCTTCAGAAATGCAACCGGCAAACCGTGTTGCTGCAACTTTTCCCGGACGGCATCCGCCTCATTCCGACCCCGGAGATTCAAAAGAGCCTGGGCAGATTTGATCTGCAGCAGACGCTGGTCAGAGACGACGAGTTCGTATAAATCCGGCACGAACTCTTCCAGGCTGTGACGCTGGATCGCTTCAATGCCGGCAATGCGCACTGTCACATCCGGATCGTTCAAAGCGGCTTTAACGGCCGGCTTGACCTGCTCTCTGCCGAGCTGCGCCAATGCCTGCAGAGCTGCTCTGCGCACCGGTGCTTCGCTGTCGTTGAGCAAAAATTCGAGTTGTGACGAGACTTCTTCATGATCTATCTTCGACAGAGCACGCACTGTTGCGACCCGCACATCGGCGCGATCATGCTCGAGCAAATGGAAAAGCGACTGGCAGGAAACATAACCGGGATGGTTCTCGACGATTTTCAGAGCCAGCAATATCTGCTCCGCATCGTCGTCCTGCAGAAGAGAGACAACGAGTGTTGTCATTTTTTCAGGATTGCTGCGCGCGATCGCTTCCAGACTCTGCTCACGGATAATTTCATCGTTGCTTTCCAGGCCTGCTTCAAAAACTTCAGATGGAACGTTTTCAGCATGTGCACTCAGGACATAATACGCGGCCTGCTGGACGATTTCGTCTGCCCTGTCCAGCAGCCGGGTTACAACCTCGATACCACCCTGTGTCGGGTGGTCAGCAACGAGCTGAACCAGGCCCAACTGAACCTCAGCGTCATCAACTTCTGCCAGGCCGGAAAACAAAGATTCTGCGGCATCGCTTTCATGCTGTATCAGCGCCCTGAGCAGACTGACCAAAGCAGGTGTGGGCAGGTCATTTTCACTGATCTTATGTGCCAGCATTTCAACCGTCTCTTTGCGGCACTGTTGTAGTTTTTCGTCGAGTACTTCCGCCATGTCCGGATCAGCAGTCGCAAGCAGATTCAGCAGGCGATCCGGGCTGCGTTCGAGGAAAGATGCCGGCAGGATGCGCAGCAACTCATAGCGATAGGAAAAGTCTTCATCTTCGAGCAGTTCGAAAAAATTGTCCTGCAGCTCGAGCAGGCTTTCACGGATCTCAAGCGCTTCATCATTTTTCAAGAGAATCATAAAAACCGTGCGCAGGATATCTGTTTTAAGCTCATCGCGGTATGAGAAAATACGGTCATAGAGCTCGCGAGCCGTGGCTGTATTTTCAGAATTCTGCAAAGCATCGAGCACGGTGTAGCAGTTGAACAGGCTCTCTTTTGCGAGTAAATCCAGCAAAAAGGCTTCGGCCTCAGGCGTCAAAATTGCACCCAGGGCTTCGATGGTCACCGGCTCCATCCCCTCAACAGCGTGGTAGTGTTCGATCAGAGCCGGCACCGCAGCCGGGTCTGCAATTTTTCCCAGCGCCTCTGCAGCCGAGACCACGACGTTGGGCTCGGGGTCGTCCAGAGCCTTCTGTAATAATGGCACGGCTTTCCGGTCTCTGATCAGGCCGAGAACATCGACGATAAATTTTCGCGTATCGCCATCGGCGTCCTCAAAGCTTTGCAGCAAAAACGGCACGGAAACAGGGCCAAAGGAGATGAGCAGTTCACTGGCCATATTTCTGACCTCGATAACCTCATGCGCCAGCAGTGGAACCAGTAAAGCAGCAGCCTCGGGTTCAGGATTCTCCCGCAGCACCGAGCAGGCGGCATCGCGGATGCCGGAGTCCTTATTCTGCAGTTCTGCGACCAGGAATGAGGCGATTTCATCAGACCACTCCTTGTCACGCGTATTGAGAATGCGTTGGCGTAACAACTGAACATCATCGACTATCATCATCGCTCCCGCGTAAAAATTATCCCTTACACTTCACTCCCTGCCGGAAGGGAAAAGACAGTGCCGGACTACCAGACCGGGACTCCGGACCAGCTAAAGCACATGCCTGAACCAGATCCGTCATTCCGGTTTCCATGCAGGGAAAGAGCTGAACCCACACGGAGACTCTATAGCATAACCTACTGATAAAATGACAGTTAATAACAATTATTTTCGAATCGCCGGCTATCCAGCTCTTAAACACCCTAAGCATCGTCGGCAGCAGAATGAACTTTAATATGTTCCCCTCCGGTAACCTCTTCTGAACAGGCATTTCAGCGGAAATGCTTCGGCCAAATAACATGCACTATAATTGTCATCCCGATTTCCCCGCGGGGGAAGACCGGAATCTCCCAGTCTCTGGCACGTACCCGAAAAGATGAGATTCCGGCACTGCGCCTCGCTCGGCCGGAATGACAGATGGCGGTATCTGCATCAGGCACCATTTGCTATGTTTACTGGATATACGGAGATCAGGCACGATAAATCGTGCACTACAAACTACAAATGTTTGATTCTGAATTTGGAGTGCCCTTCGGGTTTCGCGCTGGACAGGGGAATCTGTACACCGCTGAAATGCCGAAGGGAAAGGAGGGGCGGATAAATCTGGGTAAGATTTCAACAGGAAAAGCGGGCAGGCAAGAAACCTGACCGGTAGTACAGAAAAACGGCCTGTCTGCAAAAATCGCAGGCAGGCCGCGAGTGTGGTATGCTACTCCTCAGGCGTTGCCGCCGAGGTCTTGATGTTTTTTTCAGGCAGCATCTCCTCGATGCGTACCTGCAATTCGGCAGCCGGTGTGCGCATGGCGAGATTCATCCGGTACAAGCGATAAGCACCATCTCTGTTTGAGCTGAAGAGAAGAAACTGGCCATCCGGGCTGAAGGCAGGGTACAGCTCGTTGGCAGCATGTGCGGTCAGACGTCTGGGCTTTGTCCCATCTGCGCCCAACATCCACAAATCGATGTTGTCGTTTTTTTTCATGAAAAACGCCAGTCTGCTGCCATCTGGTGAGGCGCACAAACCACTCTTGGGGTCAGAGGAGCTGTACAGTACGCGCGGCGTTTTAGCCTGCCCGTCCTGTACCACCACCGCATACTGGCCCTCTGCGATTCGAATCCAGGCCAGGACTCCGGGGCGGAGTTCAACAGCCGAAGTGTTATCCGCGTCGCCGCTGGTCACCTGGGTCAGCGTCGAATCCTGCAGATTGAGGCGGTAAATCTGCGTTTTTCTGAGCGTGACGTCCTTCTCATCTGCATGCTCGCGTTCTGACAGGAAATATAGAGAGACGCTGTCGCGTCCAAAAAACGGCGCCCAGTCGTCGAAACTATTCGCTGACAAGCGGGTCGCATTCCGGGAGTTCAACGGCATGAGATAGAGCTCGCGGTTCTGGTTCCCGGGTGCTTTTGGCTCAAGCTCATCGCGTGTCGAAGTGAAAGCGATCGTTTTGCCATCCATGGAAAAAGCTGGAAACTCGTCATCGCCTTCGCTGATAGTGAGCTGCCTGGGCAGAGACCGCCCCGGTTCACGCAGATAGATATTCCAGTTGCCATCGCGGTTACTCTGCCAGATCAGCATAGAGCCATCCGGGGAATAGCGCGCGCGATAGTTATCGCCTGGCCCGACAGAAACCGACTCGATGCTGTATGGCATACCGAGCTGATGCGAGACATGATCGACGTAACTCTGCTCCGGTGAAGTGTTGAGCAGGGCCAACCAGTTTTTCAGCACATCTTCATTCCGGCCAAGGCGGGACAATATATCCGCTTTTAAGAGATAAGCCTGATAAAAAGCCGGTTCCTTTCGCAGAACGTCATTCACTTCAGTTAGAGCAAGCTCAAGACTGTCGATTGCCGCATGTGCGCGCGCAAGCTCGTAAAGAGCGTTCGGGTCATCGGGCTTTTTATCTGCGTTTTCTTCGAGTTTGGAGAGTTTTTTAGCGGCTTCGTTCCGTTCCATGGAAACGTCGAATTTGTTGCTGCCGGCACATCCGGAAAACACGGCTGCGATCAGGCCGGCAAAAATCCATTTTTTCATGCTTCAATTCCTTTGTCCGGTTGTCCTGTTGTGAGAACAGAGCTTACACTTTTGTATCTGCGAGAGTTTTTAACCCGATTTTTTGACAAATTGTGCTGTACGCAGGGAGAGTCGGGGTGACTGAAAAAACGCCTGTTGACAAAACGGTCAGGGCATCCGGTCAACACAGCACGGCTGCGTTTTTTTAACCAGACTGCCTGACCACAGCACGTGCCTGCACCAGAACCGTCATTCCGGTTCCCCGCAGGGGGAGACCGGAATCTTCCGGACTCTGGCACCTGCCTGAAAAAATGAGATTCCGGCTCGGCGCTGCGTCTGGCCGGAATGCCGGATGCCGATATCTGCCTGCGGATAATCAGAATAAAACGGCTTCAACTGATTGATACATAATCAGATGCGATGCTGTATCGGCACTGCATAAAAATTGCACTTCAGGCCTGGAACATACAGTAGATATAGCGTCAAACAATCACGTCTGCTTAAATTCTTTCATCCTGTGCTGCAAATAAAATTCCGTTTTCACGGATCGCCCGCGCGAGCATATTTATCCTCTTGCCGTTTATTTCAGACAGCCGCGTTCTTACGTGCACTGTTCGCCATGCTGAGCCACGCGCCCATGCCTGAAAAACCGCAGACCGATAAAGATGCAGGCTCAAAACGCGTTTTCCACTCTGCCCGCTTTCTCCATAAAGACAGCAGAATAAAAACAGGACTGGCAAGACAAGGGACTGCCATACATGCGCGGAATCCGGACATACGGGCTGATTTCAAACACATCGGTGAGGCGAATAGCGGCCACTTTTCGGAGGGTGAAAATACGGTACATTGATTTTCAAAAGCTTAGGCCGGGTAGGAATATGGCATTCGATTTGCTAACAGAAAGGCCGGTGGTTATGCAGGTGCCAACATCACTCCGGCAGGACGAACAGGACAGTCAGGGCAGGGACGCACGCCGAGAACTGAAAACCGCAATACCCTCAAGTATTGCGGCCGGGCATCGATAACCTTACCAGACTGTTCTCCACGCACGACACCTCCGCACAACATCACGGAGAACCGCAAAGAAGGGACTGACGACAACATCATGAACTGCATCCGTGACGTCAGTCCCCCTTTTTTTTACACACCATTATAAGTTTCTGTCCGGCGAACCCCTTCTTGCCTCGTTCATCTCCCTTCCGCCGTCTCGAATGCGGATACAGGAGAAATGTAGCCGAAGTGGCAACACTTCGGGCACACCGAGCGCCGGAACTCTTGCGAGTTCCGCTACGGCCATCAGGAAACCGTGAAGAAAAGCAACCCGTGGTTTACAGGCCGGATACCCACATAACACGGCGTGCGGTATCGCTCATCCGGGGTGCCTGCGATCTACATCAACTACCCGACTATATACAAAACATTCGCTGGTACGGCAAGTTTTTTCTGCCTCACTGCTCTGCCACTTCCGCCATCTGCTCCGGCAGACTGTTGTAGTACGCCTGTTCGAGCTCAGCAAGCGGGCAACTGAGCAGACCGTCGATCGTCAAGGTTTCGCCCCCTACTTCTCCGAGCACCTCCATGGGCACACCATGCTCTGAGCACACATGCCGCAGGTCGTCGAGATGATCCTGAGGCAGGGAGACGAGAATACGCGACTGGCTTTCGCCGAACAGGGCAAAATCCGCGCGCTGCCAGCCGGTGAGTTTGATGTGCGCGCCGATCATATTCTCGCGATCACCGATACAGCATTCCGCAAGAGCAACGGCCAGCCCGCCATCAGAGAGATCGTGTGCAGAGTTCAGCAACTGGTGTTCGATGGCAACGTGGCAGGCGCGCTGCAGAGCCACTTCCTCGTCAAGATCAAGCTGCGGGCACTCGCCGGCGACTTTTCCATGAACTGCTGCCAGATATTCACTCCCCCCCACTTCCTCGCGCCGGTAACCCAGGAGAACGACAGCATCGCCCTCTGACCTGAAATGACTGCGCGTAATGTGTGCGAGATCATCGATGACGCCGAGCATGCCGATCGTCGGCGTCGGATACACAGCACCGTCCGGATTTTCGTTGTAAAAACTGACATTACCACCTGTAACCGGCGTTTTCAGGGCGCGACAGGCTTCGCCCATACCGGCAATCGCTTCAGCAAACTGCCAGTACATTTCCGGCTTGTAGGGGTTGCCGAAGTTCAGACAGTTTGTGATGCCCACAGGCTCTGCTCCCGTGCAGACGACATTGCGCGCTGCCTCGGCAACAGCAATCGCTGCACCCCGGCGTGGGTTGAGATAGACATAGCGGCCATTGCAGTCCGTGCTCATCGCCAGGGCCTTGCTCGTGCCTTTGATGCGCACAACTGCCGCATCCGAGCCGGGGCCCAGCACAGTATTGGTGCGCACGCTCTGGTCATACTGTTCATACACCCACGCTTTGTCAGCAATATTGGGACGCGACAGCAGGCGCAACAGCAGTTCAGCATAGTTTCCGGGATCAGGCAGGGCAGACACGTCAAACCGGTTCAGCTCATCGAGCCAGGCCGGGCGCTTTGTTTCACGCACATATTGCGGCGCGCCCCCACCGAGAACCAGGGCGTGCGCAGGTACATCCGCCATTTTTTTGCCCTGCCAATAGTAACGCACATGCTTGTGCTCCCTGGTCACGACACCGATTTCAGCGACGTACAGGTCCCATCGCTCACAGATTTCACGGATGGTGTCCTCTTTTCCCGGCACCGCGACCACCAGCATGCGCTCCTGCGATTCAGAGAGCAGAATCTCGTAGGCATGCATGTTTTCCTCGCGCAGAGGCACTTTATCGAGATCGATCTCCATGCCCGAGTCGCCGGCACCGCTCATTTCGCTGGTAGAGCAGGTGATACCGGCCGCTCCCATGTCCTGTATGCCACTGACGCAGCCTGCCCGGATCATCTCCAGCGTGGCTTCGAGAAGCAACTTTTCGGTAAAAGGATCGCCGACCTGCACCTGCGGTCTTTTTTCTTCGGAAGCTTCGCTGAGGTCTTCACTGGCAAAGGTCGCTCCGTGAATGCCGTCACGGCCGGTGGAGGAACCGATGATGAACACTTTTTCACCATGATTTTTTGCCGCCGCCCGCGCAACGCGATCGTGTTTGACGATCCCAACAGCCATGGCATTGACCAGCGGATTACCGCGATAACTATCATCAAAATAGACTTCTCCGCCTACTGTGGGAACGCCGAAACAGTTGCCGTAGTCTCCGATCCCCTTAACCACGCCGCGAAAAAGATAGCGCACATGCGCATCATCGAGGGGGCCGAAACGCAATGAGTTCAACGCAGCGATGGGACGCGCACCCATGGTGAAGATATCGCGCAGGATCCCCCCCACGCCGGTAGCAGCGCCCTGGTAGGGTTCCACAGCCGAGGGATGGTTATGGCTTTCGATTTTAAACGCCACCGCAAGCCCATCGCCGATATCGATCAGCCCGGCATTTTCCTCGCCGGCCTGTGCCAGCAGTCGTTCGCCGTCTCGGGGCAGAGTCTTCAGCTGCAGGATGCTGTTTTTATATGAGCAGTGCTCAGACCACATCACCGAAAAAACCCCCAGTTCGGTCCAGCTCGGTGTGCGGCCGAGAATATCACAGATTTTGGTGTACTCTTCTTCCGTCAGGCCATGTTCTACAGCCCGCTCAAGAGTCACTTCCGGCTCTTTCATGCGCAATGTTCTCCGTTAGTGCAAGTGAACTTTTTTCTCGATGTTTTTTTTGAAATAGGTGTAACTGGAATAGGTGGCAGACAGTGTGATGAGAAAGCGATATTCTCCGGCGGCAAAGACCGGTTTGTCCCGCACTGCCTTTTCATCGACAAAGGGTATGCCGTCGCGCAGATAGCCGGAGAGCAGACTGCCATCGCCGGCAATAACAGAAAAACCAGCACCTGAAGAGCGGCGCGCTTTCTTCAGCGGCGTGGCGACGGGCTTGCCGTTTTTGTCGAAAATTTCCAGCGTCATGTAGCTCGGCTCGGTCAAAAAATAGCGAAACAGCAACATCCCTTCCGGCGTGCGTTCGAAACGGATGGAGTCGATATCTGTTCCGATCCAGTAGTACTGTGCCGCTTTTTTTTCTGCGATCAGGACCTGGCCGAAACGCCGGTACATGGAAATGCCCCGCGGCTCGACGAACTGATTATCACCACTGCCCTTGCTGCCGAAACGGGTCAGGTAGTTGAGATCGCGGTCGAACTTGTGCAGGCAGTGGTTCTTTTTGTCCGTCACCCAGATATTGCTGTGGTAGTCGATTTCCGCATAGCTCAGCTCAGCACCTTTTACTCCGACTTCCGCCATGGTTACGGATTTTACCAGAGTGCCGTCGCGCAGGAATTTTTGCAGCCGCCGGCCATCCTGATCGATCACGACTACGAAATCGTCTTTCC
>WFTM01000240.1 GCA_015485525.1 Candidatus Zhuqueibacterota bacterium
AATCATCAGACCCGCACAGCAGAGACCAGATTTATAATTTTTCAGGCCAAGCAATAAAAATACCTAGAATGGGAAAAGTAAGCACCGAAAGGATACAGAAAAATAGCCCGCGGCCGGGTTATTTTTCTCCACGCAGACCATGCCAGAAAAGAAGCAGGACAGTTTTGCCAACAGGCCGGATGCCAGTGCCCACCTCGACGAGGAGGAGCTGATCCGGCGTGCGCGCCAGGACCCGGCAGCCTTCCGGCCGCTGTTCGATCGCTATCACGATCAGATATTCAACTACCTGTTGCGCCGGACTTCGGATGTCCACCTGGCCAAAGACCTGACATCAAGTACGTTTCTCAAGGCTCTGGAAAATATCCACCACTACCGTTGGCGCGGGATATCTTTTGCGGCCTGGCTCTATCGTATCGCGACCAATGAGGTCAACCTCAGTCATCGCAACAGCAAACGTACCATACCTTTTTCAAAAGAGATGGAGCAGACTCTGCCCGCAGAGGGGCGCAGTGATGCAGGCCTGCTGGAGGCGGAAGAGCAAATCCGGAAAAATGTGCGGTTTCAGAAAATGCACCGCGCGCTTTCGACTCTCGAAGTGAAATATCAGACCGTACTGGCATTACGATACTTCGAAGATAAATCGATCCGCGAGATAGCAGAAATCACCGGCAAACCGGAGAATACCGTCAAAACCCTGATACGGCGGGGATTGATGCAGTTGAGGGAAAAACTATGAACGACCTGCAGGAAGTGGAAAAACTGCTGCGCGAGAGCAGATTGCCCGACGTCGATCCGATCACCTTCCGCACGGGGAACTGGCAGTCCATTCTCGCCGCGCAACGCAAGCGCAGACGTGCGCCGCGCGTGCTCGGCCTGCCTTATTGGGGCTGGACGCTGATTTCCCTCGGGCTGATTCTGCTCGCCGTCATCGTGATGATTTTTCTGGTGTGAAGCTCACCGCACCGGATTGCGCAGCACACCGATATCGCCGACCTCGACCTCGACAGTATCACCGGGCTGCAGCGGGCCGACGCCCTCAGGCGTGCCCGTGGCGACGACATCCCCGGGCATCAGCGTCATATGGCGGGAGAGATAGGCCACGATCTCGTTGACCGGAAACAGCATATCGCCGGTGTGGCCGTTCTGGCGTACCTCATCATTCACACGCACGGTCACCTGTACGTCCTGGGGATCGGCAATCTCCCCGGCCGGCACCAGCCACGGGCCCAGCGGGCAGAAGGTGTTGTAGCTCTTGGCACGGAACCAGGGCAGTTTTTTCTCTTTATCCTGTTTCTGAATATCGCGCGCCGTGACATCATTGAGAATGGTGTAGCCGGCGATGTACTCCCCGGCCTGCTCCGGAGCGATGTTCTGCCCCTCCTTGCCAATCACCAGCGCCAGCTCCCCCTCGTAATCGACGCGGCCGACATCTTTCGGTAGCACGATGCGGTCGCCCGAGGCGATGATCGACGAGGGCGACTTGGCAAAAAACACCGGCTCATCCGGGATCGCATTGCCCAACTCCAGAGCGTGACGTCCATAGTTCCGGCCAATGCCGATCACCTTCTGCGGCCGCTGCACCGGAGCGCGCAACTGCCAGTGCCCACGAATACGCAAGTCTTTGATCGAGCGGAATTCCATCAGGGTCTCGAACAACTCATCAAAGGTTTCGCTGTAAAAAAGACCGGATTCAAGCAGCAGCTCCACAAACGGAAACTGCGGCGCCGTCGCATCGAGCTTTATCTGGCGGAACAGGTCCCACGCCAGGGTAAAATTGTACGTTACGCCCCGCCACTCCACTCCGACCTGCGGGTTGTTATCAGCATCGACAAAAGCAAAAACTCGCGTCACGTTTTCTTCCTTTCTCTGTTTGTCTTCCAAAAGCGATCAGCAGGGCTGACATCGCAGCATGCCATTTTCCCATCAACGAAGGGTTCGTCCCCCTCTGTTTTTATCCCGCCCCATCCCCCATTTTGCAGGATTATCGATGATATATTTTCGTATCCGGCGTAAATCGTTTTCATTACGCACGATATGGTCCCAATAATTGCGTTGCCACAATTTGCCGTCAAAACGGGGCCAACCCCATTGTTTCACACCACGAATATATCCATTCGTCGTCATGGTTTTAAACCATTGCACCACCCCCGGCAGGGGCGAACCTGCGTGTTCACCCCGTGTACGTTCGTCCGATGTATATTCCCCCCGTGCACATTCCCCCTCAGTACCGGATCGCAGCCCAACATTAACAACGATGCAATGAAAATGGTCGGGCATGACGACATATTCATCGCATCGGATATCCGGGAATTTGTTGGACAGTTCATGGTACCATTTTTCCACCATCCGTCCCGCGTCGTTCAATATCATTTTACCGCCCGTTATTTCGCCAAACAGACATGCGCGATTCTGCGTACAGATGGTGACAAAATACGCACCAGCCTGCGAATAATCATATCCTTGCAAACGGATTGAACGGCGATCATGTTTTTGCGGATCATAGACCATTCTTCCAACAACCATCGTCTGGTACATCGGGCAGATTGCAGGCGCCCGGCAAAACCGCTGACTCCGCCGGACTCACAGCACCGGGTGCAGAGAGCTCGCGAGAATTGAACTCCACATAAAAAGACAGAAATTTTCCTCACACGGGCCATCATTTTGAATAAAAATGATACAGATTTCCCCCTGGAAAGGCAAGACGAAACTCCCCCATATGCGAGACCGGGAAAAAAGTTCTTGCCATTCAATAAAATAAATCTATTTTATATTAAGTTTATTTTTTGAACCAATCTTGACTGGGTGCAGTACCTGAATAGCTGGACAGATAAAAAAGTATCCGCCGATACGCCTGTTCACACCCTGCCGCAAAAATACAGTGAAACCATTTGGCGCAAGATTTATTGAATTTTTCAGGCCACCATAAGGATCACCATGAGCTACTCGCTTGCTTTTTCCAAAGCCATACTCGTCGTGCTCTTCGTTGCAGACAAAGTCAAACAGGGCATGTACGAGTTCGTGCCGACCAAAATCATCTCTGAAGCCCTGAATATCGCCGGGCCGACAGCGGTGAAGATTCTGCAAAGCCTCAACCGCGCCGGCATCATCGAAACGCGCGAAGGGGCGCGCGGTGGCGTACGACTTGCCCGCAAAATGGAAGATATCACCGTGCTGGACATCTTCAACGCTATCGAGCAGGAGCGCCCGCTCTTCCGGACAGACCTGAACATCAACGTCACCGGCCAAAAACCGACACGAAGCCAGAAAGCCATACTGGATGTATTAAAAAACGCTGAAATCGAGATGAAAAACAGGCTGAGCGCTGTCTCCCTGGCTGATCTGATCGATACGATTAACCGTTAATTTTTTTGACATTAAATACATATAAGATATATAAAGTTTCTACCTTTAACCTATTTAAAAATCTTATAAATGGAGGACAAAACATGCATCACCATTTCTCACATGCTTTCAGAACACCTATGCGGTCGATCACGCGATTCATGCTACTCAGCATACTCTTCGCTGGTGCTGCCGGCGCTCAGGAGAAGAACCGGTTTTCCCTGGAAATCGACCCGGCAACATACGCCCTGGGGGGCTACGCCGTCCACCTGCGAATGACCACGCCAGCTCTGCCTGGATGGCGTTTCGGCTTCGGCGCCTATGCGCTGGACTTCCCTGATCTTTTCGTCGATATGAATCCGGACAACAAAGATGAGAGCTGGGACGTCCGTCTCGATAGCGGCATTGGACTGTTCGCTGAGTTCACGCCGGGAGGGAAAGACCGCGGCTGGTTTGCCGGCGGGCAGGTCGCTGTGCAGCGCTTTCAGGTTGGCAATGAGCAGGAGGGGACGGCGCAGGCGGAATTCAGCACTCTGCTGCTGATGATCCACACAGGCTACCGCTGGTTTCCTTCTGCTTCCGGCTTGTACCTGCAGCCATGGGCAGGGTTGGGCTATGCCGGTAAGATCAGCGGCGAAACGCAGGTCGGCTCGCGGACGTACGCTGTATCGCCGGTCGTGCCATTCATGACGCTGCACCTCGGTTATATTTTCTAACCTGAAAATCCCCCCGGGAACTGGCGCAGTTTTCAGACTACGAGGTATCCGGGCAGAGTCAGTTCAGCCCGCAGCAGCGCAGCACTGAATCTCCGCCCGGACGCCTGCTGCCGGGATAGAGCAGCCCCGCAGTATGTTTGAGCGTCATCACGCAACGTGGTGTGCCGACACAGACAATTTCAACCAGAATAACGAGGAACCCGCCCATGCGGCTTTTTTCCTTTGAAACCTTTTTCAACCGCGTCGTCGATAGCACCTGGTATGCGGCTTTTATTGAGCCGGTGCTCGCAAGCATCCGCAGCCAGGGCAGCGACCTGCGAGTCCTGGATGTCGGCACCGGGGTGGGGAAACTGCCTGAGTTCCTGCTCCGCAGCGGCCGGTACCGTTGCACGGGGATCGACATCAATGCGCGCATGCTGGCGTATGCCCGCGTGCGACTCGCCG
>WFTM01000241.1 GCA_015485525.1 Candidatus Zhuqueibacterota bacterium
CTGGATATCCCGAATAAAAAATGACAAACCACAGGGGGCATAAAGCCCGGCAAGCCAATGCATGCGAAACAGTTGTTGATGAGCGGCTTGAATTAAAATATTATGTATGTTCAGGGAGTACTATGGTGAGACTTGGGGTCAATATCGATCATGTGGCCACCATACGCGAAGCGCGCAAGGGCCGTGAGCCGGAACCCGTGGCCGCGGCGGTACTGGTCGAATTGGCGGGCGCTGATGGCATCGTCTGCCACCTGCGTGAAGATCGCAGGCATATTAAAGATAAAGACGTGTACATGTTGAGAGAAATGGTGGCGACACAGCTCAACCTTGAGATGGCTGCGACGGATGAGATGGTCAAAATCGCCATCGACGTGCTGCCTGAAGTGGTCACCCTGGTGCCGGAACGCCGGCAGGAGCTGACGACCGAGGGCGGCCTCGATGCAATCTCGAACTATGACTATCTGATGGAAGTGGTTGGCGTCTTGCGCTCCAACAATATAACCGTGAGCCTGTTCGTCGATCCGGATGTGCAGCAGATCAAAGCTTCGGCCCGTCTTGGTGCAGATGTCGTCGAGCTGCATACCGGCCAATATGCCAACGCCATTTCAGCACGCTCGCGGCAGGACGAACTCGAACGCCTGCGCTCCTCTGCTGCTGCGGCTGCAAAACTGGGTTTAGGCGTCAGCGCCGGGCACGGGCTCAACTACCACAACGTACGCGAAATCGTCACGATCCCGCAGATCGAAGAGCTGAATATCGGCCATTCTATCGTCAGCCGTGCGGTGCTCACGGGCATGGATGCGGCGATCCGCGATATGCTGGCTCTGATCCGGCGGGGTGACTGACAAGCAGATGAGAGCAGCAGAATCATCGATCCGGGCTGTGCTTTTTGATTTTGACGGCGTTATCGTCAACAGCATGCCGGGCCATGCACGCGCCTGGGTGCGCATTTTTGCTGAAAAGGGGCTGGATATTACTGAAGAAGATGTGTACCTTCACGAAGGCCGGCCCACGGTTGACGTTGCCCATGTTTTTCTCAGCCGTCACGGCCTTCCGGCTGAAAAGGAGCACTGTCGCGCACTGGCCGCTCACAAGCAGGCGTACTATCTCAGCAATCCCGGAGGCGTTGTCATCTTTCCCGAGATCGTGCCGATCATCGAAAGCGTGGTCGGCCGGGGCATCGCTGCCGCGGTTGTGACCGGATCGAATGATGAGGTGGTGCGCAGGACTCTGCCGAAAAAATTGCGGTCGTTTTTTTCCGCATTTGTCACTGCAGACGATATCAAAAAAGGTAAGCCTGACCCGGAACCCTGGCTGAAGGCCGCAGAAAAGCTCGCTGTGCGGCCCGAGGCCTGTCTCGTCGTCGAAAATGCTCCTCTGGGTATTCAGGCTGCACGGGCTGCCGGCATGAGGGCCCTGGCCATCACCACCACGCTGCAGCCGGAACACCTGCAGGGAGCTGAGGCCGTTGCAGGAAATTTTGACGAGCTCGCGCGCCTGATCGAAAGCCGGCTGAACGGGGAAGGTTAAGGTGCAGTGCGAGCCGGTCACGGGAACGTGGAGATCGTCCGCGCTGATCTGAACAATGTCATTTTCAGTTTGAATGTTTTTCATGGATGGGTGCGCGTGTTTTTCCGCCATCCCGGCTATCCTTAAAGTTACGCAGCGTAAAACCATCAGTAAATCGGGTTACATCCAACAGCTCAGGAGTTCTGAAACTCTTCCAATTTTGTTACCAGCCTGTAAGCAGAGGCCGCGTGCCGAAAAATCATTTTCGTATCTTCAGAGACGATGCGTTGCTCTGTCTCCCGTGCTGCGCACAGCGTCCGGTGTGACTTCTGCTGCTCTTTTCCCAAAATAAACTCGCCAGGTTCCTGCAGGAAGTTTTCTGTAACAGCGCTTGCTCCGGTGGTAGTGTCCCCGGGTTATTTTGCGATGTCCGTCCTGCAGTCTGCTGTTGCCTGGCCTTTGTGTGTCAGAACCTCACCAACAATCAGGAAAAATCGTGTACGGAAAATCTCTCATTTTCGTGTTACCATGGCTGTTGTTTTCCTGTGTGGAAAGCATCCCGCTTCAGCCTGAGGCACAGGTGCCGCAGGTGCAGAAAATGTACGCGCCAGCGGCTGCTTTCCTGGACGACAGTCGCGGTATTCTCGTCCATGCTGCTGTTTCAGAACCGCAGGGCGTGCAGGATATCGCAGCGGTCACACTGCACCTCATCACCCCGGCTGGTGAAAACAAGCAACTCGACATGCGCGACGATGGCAGGGATGGTGATATCATCCCTGCGGACGGGCAGTTTGTCGCACGGGTGCCGGGATCACTCTGGGGCAGCAGCGGGGAGGGAGCGCTCTATGCGGCTGCAGCGGATCTGGAAGGCAACAGCGCGGTCAGTGATACCCTGAATATCGCCATCCGCGAGGGCGCTCCCGGGGCAGAACCTGTTTTGCAGTCTCTTCTCTTTCCCGATACGGTCTATGTCGATTCCAGCTATCAGATTCTGCTGCTCGCCTCTGTGCACGATCCGGATGGTCTGGAAAATATCGATAGCGTGGGCTATGCACTGTATCAGACCTATGCAGCCAGCCCTTCGATGACCGGCCTGCTGGTGGATGACGGCGCCGGGGACGATGGAGTCGCCGGCAACGGAATTTATGGCGTGGCACTGTCATCCACCTCGCTGCCGGGTGTCATCGGCACAAGTACAATCCTGGTGCGGGCTTATGATGCTCAGGGGAACAGCAGCAATCCCCTGATGCGCGAATTTTTCAGCGGCAGGCTGATCGGCAATGTCGCGCCGGTCATCGAGCAGGTGTTGGCACCGGATTCTCTGTCGCGGGCCAGCAATGCCACCTTTGTAGTGCGTGCCCGGGTCCGGGATCGCAACGGTCTTGGCGATATTAAACGCGTGTTTTTCAACTCATTTCTGCCGGGCGGAACGCCCTCGAGCCAGAACCCGTTTCTGCTCAAAGATGACGGCGTCAAAGATAACAACGGTTTTGGCGATGCCGTGGCCGGCGACGGTGAATATTCTCTCACACTTCAGATCCCGACAACAGCGGCAACCGGCGAATATCGTTTCGAATTTCAGGCAGAAGATCGTACCGGCCTTGTCAGCAATAAAGTGGTTCATATTCTCAGGGTGACGCAATGAAAAAAATGATGACCCTTGGCCTTTTTCTCGCGCTCTGCATCCCCTTGCCGGCGCAAACAATTCTGCAAACCACCGTGGGCGAAGACCAGTTGCTGGAGGCGGGTGAAGGCCTGCAATCGAACGCGATCGTCGAAATCAAGACGATCGGTTCCATCCTGCTGCTCGGTACCTCAAAAGGGCTGAGCATTTCAGAAGACCTCGGCCGCACATGGCGTTTGATTACGCACGAAGATGGTATCGGCCGTGGTTCCGTGACAGCCATTGCTGCCCGGGCGACAGAGACCGATACGGTTATCTGGGTGGCAACCTCGCACGATACCGTCGTAGCAGAGGGCACGCTCAACGCCGGAGGCGGGCTGGCAGTTTCGAAAGATATGGGCAGGACGTGGCAGTTCTCTCCGCAGCCCGGGCCAACTCCTGTGCAGAATATCACCTTCGATATTGCTCTGCACGACGATGGCTCGACCTGGATTACCAGCTTCGGCGGCGGCACACGCCGGACTTTCGATGACGGCCTTACCTGGGAGGTGGTGACGCCGGATACATTTCTCTTCGACGCTTTCTGTAACCTGAACCACCGGTCTTTTTCCACCATCAGCGCCAATGGTGTGCTGTGGGTCGGGACCGCAGGTGCGGTGAACAAATCGACGGATGACGGCGAAACCTGGACCAATTTTACCCACCAGAATCAGGATAATCCCATCTCCGGAAATTTCGTCGTCGCTCTCGGCAGCCAGCAGTTTCGTGACCGCGAATACATCTGGGCAGCGACCATACAGGTCACCGATACCCAGCTCGCGGGCTGTACTGAGTTCCCCTTCCCGGGCTCGGAAGATCAGTTCCGCGCCGTTTCCGTCAGCGATGATGGCGGCTACAGCTGGTACACCTCCCTGGAAGGTGTCTTCCCGCATAATTTTGCTTTTGATGATTCTATCGCCTACGCCGCGACAGACAAAGGGCTGTTCAAATCCATCGATTTCGGCCGCACCTGGGCGCGCTATCCGGAAATCTATGACAGTGAACAGGATATCCGCTATCTGTCCGAAGATGTTTTCACCGTGGCTGTAACGCCTGACCACGCCCTCTGGGTCGGCGGCCCGGATGGCCTGGCCGTGACGCGTGACGATGGCCGCACCTGGAAGATTATCCGCGGCAGCAGGCGGCCGGGGCAGGAGGGTGAAAAACGCACCTATGCGTATCCCAGCCCCTTTTCACCGGCGCGCCATAACCTCAGCGGTGGCGATGGTTTTATTCGTTTTCAGTACGATACGCGTACCGATACGCGAGTGACCGTACGGGTTTATGATTTTGCCATGGATCCGGTCGCCGAGGTCGTCACCGGCAAGCCCCGCGCCGCGGGCGGCAGCTATTTTGAGCTCTGGAACGGCCGTAATGACCGCGGTGAAGTTGTCGCCAATGGCGTCTATTTCTACAGTGTGGAGCTCGAGGGCGATGCCGTGCTCTGGGGTAAGTTTATGGTGATGAATTAGAATTCGTTCACACCCTGGCTTTGCAGAAAAAAATCGAAATACATGTTTTTCAGATCAGGTACTGCGTCACAACCTGAAAAATCCGGCGGGATTGAACTGCGACCCTGCCGGCAACCAACTCGGATAGAAATCATGATCAAGAAATGGAACTCTCTTTATGCGCTTTCACTTCCCGTTCTGATGCTATTGCCCGCATCGCTGGATGCCCAGGGCGGCTATGCCGGCGCTTTTTTGCGTATGGGCATCGCCTCCCGGTCCGAGGCCATGGGAAGGGCATACACGGCAGTTACCGGAGACCCCGAGGGCGCTTATTACAACCCCGCGGCTGCAACCACAGCCGAAGGCCGGACAGTGGACCTCTCTGTGCGCAGCATGGCACTGGACAGGTCATTCGCCTATGCCGGGTTTGCCACGCAGATTCGCCCCTCCAGCGATGAACCGGACGGCGAGACCGCGCCCCTGAACGGCGGCCTGGCCGTGAGCCTGATCTACGCCTCCACAGCAAACATCGAAGGCCGCGATTTCGACGGCGTTCAGTTCGGCAGTTATGAGAATATGGAGCTGTCGATGAACATCACATTTGCCCTGAAGCTGCACGACAAGGTCGCTGTCGGCGGCACCGGGCATATCATCGCCAACCGCTTCCCGGGGCTCGGCAATGAGGGGCAAAATATGAGCACGCGCAGTGTCGGTATCGATGTTGGCGTACTGGTAACGCCCATGCCCGGCATCTGGCTTGGCGGGGTGTATAAAAACATCAATGCCCGCTATACATGGGACAGCAACCCTCTGTACCAGCGCGGTACCAGCACGGTGGATGATTTCCCGAAAATATGGCGGCTTGGCGTGGCGACGACGCGCCTGTACAAAGGCCTGACCCTTTCGGCAGATATCGAAGGTTCGCGGAAATACGAGCCGCGTTTCTTCTTCGGCGCAGCATGGCAGGCCATGCAGCAGGTTTCTCTGCGCGCCGGCTTGCGCGATGGCGTGCCCACGTTCGGCGCTGACTATGCCTTTACATGGGGCTCGCGCGTGGCGACGATCTACTATGCCTTTGCCAACAACGATCTCGCGCTGGCAGGCACCCACGTGTTCACCTGGTCGTTCAGATTCTGAGCAACGGATTTTTCCGTCCCTGTTTGCTCCTGCGACCGGAAAGTGCCGTTTCATGCTGTGCCGGGTTGATGAGGGTGAAGAGTGAAGTCGGGTTGCTCAGGAATATCTCTTTTGGCTCTTCATCAAATCGTGTGGCTTGATTTTCAGTATGGGCAGCCGGCGGGGCGCCCGGATGTAACGCGACATTCATGTCGCGAAGTATGTGATACGTTCCGTTATTCAGAATGCTTTGGGGGGATAGCTGGGACGCGACATAAATGTCGTGGTACGAGTCGTGCCCAGGGTGTGACGCCAGTTTGCGGCTGGCATGCTGAATCCTGTTTAACCCACATGATGTGTGGAAGAGCCGACTTTATTTTCAAGAAAGATAAAAAAGCCGGGCGGGATATTCTCAAATACTTAACAGATCTTACCCCCATTACCGACGACATGAGCGACGATGAAAAAATGGAAATCATTACCAAAACCTTTAATGAACTGTATGATAAAAACTACCCGGTGCGGCAGAATCTGGAAAGCATGGATGAAATTGAAGGAATAAGGATTATTAAGGGACTGGATCAATGAAAAAAGAAATCATAAAATCGCTGACGGAAGATTTTGAATCCTATGCCAATAAAACCGAAAACGGCATCGAGTTCTGGTTTGCGCGGGATTTGCAGCATCTTCTCGGTTATACAGAATGGCGTAATTTTGCCAAAGTGATCAATAAGGCAAAAACCGCTTGCGAGACTTCCGGGCATAACATTTCCGACCATTTTGTTGACGTCAACAAAATGGTGTCCATTGGTTCCGGGGCGGAGCGTCCGATTGACGATATTATGCTTACTCGTTTTGCCTGTTATCTCATTGCGCAAAACGGCGATCCGCAAAAAGAAGCCATCGCTTTTGCCCAAAACTATTTTGCCGTACAAACCCGCAAAGCCGAGATTATCGAACAACGCATTAACGACTGGGAACGCTTGCAAGCCCGGCAAAAGTTAACGCTATCGGAAAAAGAGCTTTCCGAACTTATTTTCGAACGTACCGGCAATGAGAAAGATTTCGGTCTTACCACAGGCCAGATGAAACACCGTTTAGGCGTAAAACCAAATCGCCCGCTTGCCGATTTTTTACCAACCATTACAGTTAAAGCAAAAGACTTTGCCACGGAAATTACCATCTTCAATATAAGGGATAAAGATATTCATAAAGGAAACCGCATCGCCTGGGAACATATCCGTAATAATAAAGCGGTGCGTAAATTGTTGCTTGAACGCGGCATCCGTCCCGAAGAGCTTCCCCCCGCTGAAGATATAAAGAAACTTGAAAGACGAGTCAAATCCGAAGATAAAAAGTTTATCCGCAATCCGGAAAAGCTAAAAAACGATAAAGAATGGACCGGTATATCATAAGGGCAACCCAACACGTCGATCAACCTGCCGAAAAACGCAGTGTATGAATAAGCAATTTGAAGTTTTTCAAAGTTTTTTCGGCAGGTTATCGGGGGCGTTAACAGGATACCCCGGGGACAGCGCAGGCTAACAAGTTGACCAGCAAAACAGTGCGGAAACAAATCTCGAATTTATGAATTTCAGGCTAAGAATATGAAGAAAATAACTCTCATCAGTCTCGTTCTTCTTCTCAGTACCGGTGTTC
>WFTM01000242.1 GCA_015485525.1 Candidatus Zhuqueibacterota bacterium
GAGTTGCTCACCGGGGGGCGCCGGCAAAAGCAGCAGCAAACCGGCTATCGGGGAGAATTGGAGCGCGAGGCCATGCGCAATTTGGCCTCGCGGGCGATTAATTCCGGTGCCTTTTCATTGAGCACTTATGATTGGGATTTTGCGCCTTACCTGCTTAAATTGAAAAGAACGATAGAAAGAAAAAATAACCCGCCGGCGGCTTTTCGTAACCTCGGGCTGATCGATGGCAAGACCTCGCTGGTCTTCCGCATCATGCCGGATGGCAGGCTGGAAGGGCTGAAAGTGCTGGATACCGTGGGCCACGAGAGTCTGATGACGACAGCCGTTTACGCGGTCAGGGCATCGGCGCCTTTTGCGCCGCTTCCTGAGAATTTTCCGGAAGACTACCTCGAAGTCCGGGTCCGGTTTGAATATCTTATCAATCGCTGAGGATCGTGAATGGAATCAATGCAAATCGTCTGGGAGTTTCTCGTCAAGGGTGGCATCACTATGATCCCGCTCGGGCTGTGTTCGCTCATCGGCCTGGCTGTTGTCGTCGAAAAGATGTTTTCCCTGCGCGAAAAAAAGATCATCGTTCCTGAGATCGTCTCTGTGGTGGAAAATATCGAAGCCGAGGATGAACTGACCCTGGCGCAATCGATATGCGAGAAAAATGAAGGCCCGTTTTCCAATATCCTGCTTTCGGTGCTGAGAAACCGCAGTTTGCCGGCTGCAGAGTTAAAAGAGCTGGTGGAAGAGACCGGCCGCCAGCAAATCCGCATCCTCGAGCGCGGGCTGGTTACGCTGGAAACCGTAGCAGGCATCGCACCGCTGCTCGGATTGCTCGGCACGGTGATCGGTATCCTGAAAGTATTCAATGTCATTTCCGAAGTCGGCATCGGGCAGGCGGCAGCTCTCTCTGTCGGCATCAGCGAAGCGCTGATTACGACGATCGTCGGTCTGTCGATCGGTATTCCCGCGGTGGTCTTCTTCAACTATTTTACCGATAAGGCCGAGAACATCGTGCTGGATATCGAAAAATACAGCTCTGAACTGATTGCCAGAATTCGGGCTTTTGAACTGAAACAGGTGGATGGTAGGGATGCAGCTTAGCACACGAAAAAAACGCAAACCGCTGATCAACATTACCTCGCTGATCGACGTTCTTTTTCTGCTGCTGATCTTCTTTATGGTATCGTCCACATTTATGGATGAACCCGGCCTCAAGCTTTCCCTGCCTAAGGCAGGCAGTGCTGAAATCGGCGAGAAAAAGGAGTTTACTCTCTATATTACCTCCGAAGGTGATATCTTTCTCAACAGCGATGTCGTCCCCGAGGACAGCCTGCTGAACAAACTGAAGGCGGTCCTGCCCGAGATGAAAGATGCCACCCTGAGCCTGCGTGCAGACAAAGATGTGCGCCACGGGCTGGTGGTTTTTGCTATGGATAAAGCGCGTCTGGCCGGTGTGAAAAAGTTGGTCGTCGCGACGCAGGTCGAGGGGAAATAAGCCGGGCCTGCTCCTGATCCTGCTGCCCCCCCGCAGTTTTTCCGATTCTCTCAGCATCCTGTGTTCATATATGAATAAATCAGGTCAATTTTCCCATAAACAACCGAAAGACCCCTGAGATGAATATTTACCAACGCACCGGCTTCTCCGGTCTGCTCTGCATTTGTACGCTCACTCTGCTTGCCTTTTCTGCCTGCTCGCCGGTTAAAAAGGAAGAAAAATCCATGAAAGATATCCATTCCTATTCCGAGCCGGACAAAATCATCGTCCGCCATATCCGCCTCGATCTGGATGTGGATTTTGATACGCAAACCCTGGCCGGCCGGGCCACCCTTGAGGTAAACAATATCGCCGGTGTGGATACCCTCATCCTGGATTCACGTGATCTCACCATAGAACGTGTGACTCTCGGAGAAGACCAGCGCGAAACCGGCTTTGTATTGGGTGGTGAACAGCCCTTTCTCGGCCAGCCGTTGCGCATCGCTGTGGATCGCGGAGTTCGCACGGTCAATATCGACTATCGCACCAGCCCGGACGCTGCCGCCCTGCAGTGGCTGGCTCCGGAGCAGACAGCAGGAAAAAAGCACCCTTTTCTGTTCACGCAGTCCCAGGCCGTGCTGGCACGAACCTGGGTGCCGTGCCAGGACAGTCCCGGCGTACGGTTTACTTTTGATGCGCGCATCCGTGTGCCGACCGGGCTGATGGCAGTCATGGGGGCGGAAAACAGCCAGGAGCACAGTTCGGATGGTGTGTACACTTTCACCATGCCGCAGCCGATTCCATCGTATCTGCTGGCTCTTGCCGTCGGTGATCTCGGGTTTCGCCCGCTGGGTGAGCGGACTGGTGTCTATGCAGAACCCTCTGTTCTGGAAAAGGCGGCCTACGAGTTCGCCGATACAGAGAAGATGCTCGAAGCAGCAGAACAACTGTACGGCCCGTACCGTTGGGGCCGTTATGATATCATCGTTCTGCCCCCGAGTTTTCCCTTCGGCGGCATGGAAAATCCCCGTCTGACTTTTGCCACGCCGACGATACTGGCCGGGGATCGGTCGCTGGTTTCCCTCATCGCCCATGAGCTGGCACATTCCTGGTCCGGCAATCTGGTCACCAATGCCACATGGAATGATTTCTGGCTGAATGAAGGCTTCACGACATATTTTGAAAACCGTATTATGGAAGCAGTCTATGGGCGTGAGTTTGCCACAATGCTGGCCGCGCTGGGCTTGCAGGACTTGCAGAGAACCATAGGGCAAATGGGAGAAACCAGTCGTGACAGCCACCTGTTTCTCGACCTTGCCGGTCGCGATCCTGATGAGGGCATGACCGATGTGGCCTATGAAAAGGGGCATTTTTTCCTGCGCATGTTGGAAAAACATTTCGGCCGCGAACGCTGGGATGCCTTTCTCAGCGCATACTTCGATCATTTCGCATTCAAAAGCATGACCACGGCCGGGTTTTTAGACTGGCTGGATGAAAAACTGCTGCAACAGAACCCGGACCTGCGGGAAGACCTGCGTATCGATGCCTGGGTCTATGGCCCCGGACTGCCGGAAAATTGTCCGCAACCAGCGTCTGATGCACTGCGACAGGTGCTGGCGCAGGCAGAGCGCTGGAATGCCGGCGCACAGGCTTCTGAGCTGGAAACCTCCGGCTGGACGACACAGCACTGGCTGGTTTTTTTACGTTCGCTGCAGGATGACAGGCTCAGCAGTGAGCGCATGCTGGACCTTGACCGTGCTTTTGGCTTTTCAGATACCGGCAACTCGGAAATACTCAGTGCATGGCTGGCCCATGCAATCCGGCACAAGTATGTTCCGGCCTGGCCGGCTCTGCAGGATTTTCTCACCCGGCAGGGTAGAAGAAAGTTTCTCAAGCCTCTCTATCAGGGGCTGGCGCAGACACCGGAAGGAAAAGAGTTTGCTTTGAAAATCTACCAGCATGCGCGGGCCGGCTATCACCCGATCTCTGCTGAGACGATCGATGCCATCCTGGGATTGTAAGCCGGGCAGTACAGGCAGCATGGGGCCAAACCTTATTCGGGAAGGGAAGACCTTGCCATGTGGCTGATTTTTGACCACACTGCACCCGGATAATTTTGCCGCCTGTGGTTTGTTTTTTCCCACCCCTGCTCGATGGATGGGACTGATAGCATGGCTGATGGTGTGGGACAGTACGGTGACCGAAAAATTTCCCTATTGACTTAATTCGTTGTTTCTTTTGTGAGTTAAGGTTTAAAAACAAGGCGTAAAAGATAAATCTGTTTCCATTTGCTTATATTCGTTCCGAAATGGCACAGTCGTTGCTGATGGTAGATGTGACTTTTGATTGAAGGGATCAAGGGTTTCATTCATCAAGTAAGTGGCAACAGTGCTTTGCGCCGGAAACATTGATTTCCGGATCGCTTTGAAAGTTGGAACGGTTCGGAAAAATCACCCGAGATCGACACCGTTTCCGGCGTGAAGCCAGCTTTATCCATCAAAAGTATCAGGATGATTTTGCCACGCGGGTCTCAGGAAAAACACCAACTTTTTGGAGGAGCAGATGGAAAAAGGTACAGTACTTTACTTCGGCCCCGAGAGCAAAGATACGGACACCCTTTCGAGCTTGCTGGAACGCGAAGGTTTTCTGTTGAAGAGTTCGGACGAGATCGATATCGCTCAGGATA
>WFTM01000243.1 GCA_015485525.1 Candidatus Zhuqueibacterota bacterium
CCGCCGACGACGGTTGCGTGGAAGTGGCCGGGCACGCGCAGCGTATTGTGCGCGATGATATTGATCTGCTCCGTTCCGATGGTGACACCGGTAATGCCACCGATAAAGCCGAAGATGATCATGGACAACACCACGGAGGAGAATCCCGGATCACTCCACGGAGCTGAGGTCAGCCAGTTGAAGATTCCCCGGGTAAACCCTTTGACGCGCTGGATCACCTCGATAGAAGCGGGGATGGTGAAACCGTGGATCAGCGAGGCGAGTACAGCGAGGTACATGGCGTAAGAAGTGTTCCAGATTTTCCACGATGCCCCCAGGCCGGGATCGACGAGCAGGTGGTGTGCCGAGGCCAGGTTGATGAACAGAATATAGAGCACGAAAGCCACGCGGCTGACGGTTTCGTTCACTGGTTTGGCACCTGTGGTCAGAGTGGCGAGAAAATACCAGACCGCCACCATGGCACAGACATTGACCTGCTGCGACATGTGCCCGAGCCCCCACCAGATCAGCCGGTACCAGCCCGCATCCGGGGTAGGCGTCAGGCCCAGGGTCCAGGTGAAAGTCGGAATCATGACGACAGCGCCGTGCAAGAGCGTCACCGTTGCAATGATCGCTGCTGCGAGGGCGCCAAAGGTCACCAGCGGCATCGAGCCTTCGTAGGTTTTATCTCTGCGGGCAATATAGATTGTGGCAAAAAAGAGGATGACCGCTGTCAGCGTCCCGACAGCGACGAGAATGATGCCGAGATAGAACAGCGGATGACCGCGCAGAGGAACGTAGGAAGTCATCAGGACGTCACCTTTTCCCATCAGGATGATGACATCGACCATGATGGCGCCGATCAGCATCATCAGAAAGGAGGCCCAGGCGACTTTCGGCGCTGCCAGCCGTGAGTTCAGCAGGCTGGTACAGGCAAAATAGAGAATCGCCACCTCCATGAACAGAATCCAGAAGATGAGCATGTTCAGCCCGTGCAGGGTGAGGATACGATAATACCAGACATCATTGAGCAGGTGTACGGCAGGCCAGCGCGTCAGGGCAAGCAGTATGGCAGCAATGGCGCCGACGAGTAAGAACACGACAGCGAAAACCGCGTTGGCCTTGATAAAAAACTGGGCGTCCAGGCAGACATTCAGCCCGGTCGTCTTGCATGTTCGGACCCTTTGTGGATCAAAATTTCCCATCGTCACTCCTCCCTATTCTACAATTATCTTTCCGGTCATGATATGGTGGCCAATTCCACAGAATTCGTTGCAGATGATCTGAAACTCCCCGGAAGATGTCGGCGTCAGTGTCAAAACATGGTCATAACCCGGCAGAATCTGAAAATTCATGTTCATCGGCAGCAACGAAAAACCGTGCTGCAAGTCAGCAGACGAGATGTGCACACGGTAGGTCTGGCCTTTTTTCAGCTTCAGAATCGGATACCATTCCCAGGTTCGCCCGAGGAGATAAACATCCCCGCCCGGGACACCTTCGACGATCGGAATCTTCTTTTCAATACCGGAAACGGTGACGACTTCTTCACCCACCTGATTCGTTTCCACAAAACGGTTCACGCGATCGACAAAACGAGCCGGCTCGACAGCATAGGATTCACCTGTCGAGTTCTGTTTGCCCTTGAAGTGGTAATAGGGCATCGCCAGAGACATGATGATGCACCAGATCAGCGCCACGCCGATCCAGAGCTTTTCGGCACCGACAGGCGGGCCGAACCAACCTTTTGCTGGCGCTTGTATACTCATTCTTTTCCTCCTCTTGTGTGCGTTTTCGTTATGGTAACAATGCCTCAGTCATCATTGCCAATTCAATCCAGCCCCAGATCGTGTACGAAATGATCGGTACCAGCAGCCCCAGTGCCAGCAAAAGCCACGGATTATCCAGCAGCTTTTGGAGCGGATGTACTTTTTCATCTTCCATAACGCTCTCCTTACTTTTGGTTTTACATACGATTCATACTCATGGGATGACATAATGCACGCAATTGAAGTAAAGAAAATGAGGAGGTGGCAGGGTGTGGCAGCCGGTCTCCGGAAGACGAAACCACAGGCAGATGCCCGTTCCGGAAGAGACACGGCCTCTCAGGTTGGACGTAAGGTTCAAACGAAACATGGTGTGAAATCATCGCATCCCTCCTCAAGTCAATGGATACTCAAGTCTAATATAATCTATTTCAATAGACTGTCAAGTCTTTTAAGACCTGCGCTGTGCGATTTTCTGTGCACCTGGTGAGTCGCATCAAACGGGAAATGATCAGGACGCGCCTCGTGCCGGGAAAGAGCGGGGACTTGCGGGCAGGACAAATCGTGCACGACGAACGTATTAGCCTGAGTCGGGAGGAATTTGGGGTATTCTTCAATGTTCCGCGCTGGGTCAGGGAGATCGTCACACCGCGCCTGCATCCCCCGAAACTGCCACCGCACGTACACCTCTTCCTCATGCCTGCAGACACGATGGAATAGCAGTGCCACAATCTTTTTCTTGGAAAATAAGCAACAGAGGTATATACTTGTGACATGTACACGTGATCCTGTGCTGCGCTGTTATCTGAAAAATGAGCACTCTGATTTCTGATTCAACCGTCTAATACGAAGGTAAATCTCCATGCGACTACCACAAACTGCGGAATATGCAATACGTGTGATGGCTTATATGGCGATGCTTCCGGAGCACCGTCCGGTACGTTCAAAGGACCTGTCCGAAGCCACGACGATTCCCTCCCACTATCTTTCGAAAGTGTTGCGCAAGCTGGTTACAGCCGGACTGCTGCGCTCCCGTAAAGGCCATCAGGGCGGGTTTGTATTTGCCCGCCCAAAAGGAGAAATCGCGATCATCGACATTCTCGACGCGATGCAGTACGACTATGACCCGGAAAACTGCATGTTCGGATGGGGCCGGTGCAGCATCCATTCACCTTGCCCGATGCACGAAATCTGGAGTGAAATGAAGCAGAGCTTCATCGACTGGGCACAGAAGCACACCCTGGCGGA
>WFTM01000244.1 GCA_015485525.1 Candidatus Zhuqueibacterota bacterium
CTCTGGATAAGGTGCGATTTGGGCTGAGCCTGAACAATCTCGGGCGCATGTCTGCTCTGCGCGAAGAGGACATCGCCCTGCCCACGGTGCTGCGATTCGGTGTGTCGGCTCCATCGGTTTATACGGGCAAGGCGGTCGTGCTCAACGTGAACCTGGCTGTAAATCATTATTTTCGCGAGACGACTTCCCTCGCCGGAGGCGTCGAGGCGGCTGTTCTCAAACGCTATTTTCTGCGCTTCGGATACCAGACAGGTCTGGACAGCCAGGGTTTGACCGCCGGACTTGGACTCAATGCCGGGAGATACCGGCTGGATTATGCCTACGTGCCCTTTTCATACAACCTGGGCTCAACCCACCGCTTCTCAGCCGGTATTGCCCTGTGAGGGCCTGGGGGACGACGGGCGTTGTGGCTACGAATAAAGCGCGGTGACAGCATAGCATGTGATCAGGACTTGCCATGAATAACTCAATGAAAAATCTGTTTCTACTCTTCTCCGGGGCCCTGTTGGGCATTGCCTTCGTCTCCTATGTTTTCCCCGGCGATGCGCTCTCTGATAAAGATGCCGCGCGTGAATGGCGGCGGCTGAAAGAGGTCTTTGTCGATGTTTCGCGCTATTACGTTGATGAACCGGACCCGAAAAAAATGGTCGATGGTGCCATCGATGGCATGCTCGAAACCCTGGACCCACATACGGTTTATATCGATCGCGCGGAGATGCAGGCTGTTGAGGAACAGTTTGATGGCCACTATGACGGCATCGGTGTTGAATTCATGATGCAGAACGGCTTTCCTACCGTTGTTTCGCCGATTCCGGGGTCACCCTCGGACCGCCTCGGCATTTTACCCGGAGACCGGATCATCGCGATCGAAGACGAAAGCACAAAGGACATGTCCCAGGACGAGATCGTCAGCAAACTGCGCGGGCCGCGTAACTCCTCCGTCACAATTACCATCCAGCACCCGGGTTCTGATGATTCCGTTTCCGTGCATATCACGAGAGCGAAAATACCGATTCACAGCGTCATCGCTGCCGTGATGCTCGACGACAGCACTGGTTACATCAAGCTGACGCGGTTTGCGATGACCACGGCGGATGAACTGGATGGGGCGCTACGGAGCCTGAGCGAACAGGGGATGCAGCGTCTGATTCTCGATCTGCGTTTTAACAGCGGCGGCCTGCTGGATCAGGCCGTGGCCGTGGCAGGCACGTTTATTCCGGCAGGTAAAAAAATCGTGTTCACGCGCGGACGCATCGGAGCAGCAAACGAGGAGTTTTTCTCCACCTCTGATCGGGAGAAATTCGAGCACCCGCTGGCGATTCTGATCAACAACGGTTCAGCCAGCGCTTCGGAAATCGTTGCCGGCGCTGTGCAGGACTGGGACCGCGGTGTGCTGGTCGGCGAGCGCACTTTCGGCAAGGGGCTGGTGCAGCGCCAGCTTCGTCTGCGGGATGGCTCTGCGGTGCGCATCACCATCGCCAAATATTACACGCCGAGTGGCAGGCTGATCCAGCGACCATACGGGAACGGCCGCGATGAGTACTACCGCGAAGCCTGGTCGGACAGCCTGGTCGCTGTCGATTCGACACAGCAGCAGTACCGCACCGCAGCCGGGCGGATCGTTTACGGTGGCGGCGGTATAACCCCGGATGTGCCGATGCCCTCGGTCAAGCTGTCCGATGGGACGGCGCAGTTGATTCGCGAACGGCTGTTTTTCGAGTTTGCTTCCGACTATACGGCAAAACATTCGCAGTGGAAAGAATCCCCCGCCCGCTTCATGCGCGATTTCATGGTTGATGAAACGCTTGTGCGCGCCTTCCTGCGCCTTGCCCGCAAGCGCGGCATCTCTGTCGATACGCAACAGGTCCGGCGCGACGATGATTTTATCCGTCGCAGGCTGAAAAGCGAAATTGCCAGAAATCTGTGGGGATCGGAAAAATATTACCATGCGGAAGCCCTTGGCGATGAACAAGTGCGCGCGGCACGTGAAAGCTTTAAACGTTTGCGCGTCCTGTTGCGTCAAGAGTGATGTTGTTTGCTGTGATGTGTTGATGTGGGAATTTTGAACTGGAAATTTGATAAAAAAGAAGTGCGCAAAGTGGTCTGGCAGAGGGCGGTTTATGTATTTTTATGCACAAAAATGAAAAAGTTTGAAACGTTTTCTGCGTGACGGTATTGTAACTTTGTGCAGAGTGTGAGGGTAAAAAAGAGTTGACTTTTTTTTAAAATATATCTATACTGGCTGATATTTAATAAAACGGTGAGAGTCGGTAACGACTATTTTTTATTAACTTACGGGAGGAAGACGAACCATGGACACTCTGTTCGGATTCTTTATCAAGGGCGGCTTCATGATGTGGCCAATTCTGTTTTTGTTGATCGTTGGCCTGGCTGTCAGTATCGAGAGATTTGTGACATTAATGCGTGCCTCGACGAATACCAGCGAGTTTCTGAAGAGGATCAAAGCTGCCCTGCAGGAAGGTGGCGTGAGTGCTGCCGCTGAGGAATGCGCCAATACGCGCGGACCGGTTGCATCCATTTTTCACGCAGGCCTTCTGCGCGTGGATCGTGGTATCGACCATGTTGAAAAAGCAGTAATGAATGCCGGTACCGTTGAAATGGCATTCCTGGAAAAGAATCTGATCTGGCTTTCCTTTGTCATGGCTGCTGCTCCCATGCTCGGCTTTATGGGTACGGTTGCTGGTATGATCGTGGCTTTTGAAGAAATCGCCGCAGCAAACGACATCAGCCCGGCCATCGTTGCAGGTGGTATTTCCCAGGCTCTGATCACGACCTTTGGTGGTCTTGTCGTTGCCGTTATCATCCAGTTTTTCCACAACTTTTTCATCGCGCGCATCGACAAGCTGATCGTCGATATGGAAGAAAGCTCAACAGAGTTCGTCGATACCCTTATCGAAATGCAAATGACCAAAAACTAACCGTTGCAGCGGAGCGTGACGAATGATCAAAAAGAAGAAGCGTGAATCAGAGATTCCGACATCATCTCTGGCAGATATTGCCTTCCTGGTGTTGGTATTCTTTCTGCTCACGACGACTATCGACGTGGATAAGGGAATCACCCTGACGCTGCCTGCGAAAGGTGAGGAAACGAAGATTCGCGAGAAGAATATTTCGAATATCCTCATCAACGCCGAGGGTCAGGTGCTGTTCGATGATCAGCCGGTTCCTGTCTATAATATCCGCGAAGTGGTTCGCGAAAAGCTCCTGCAGAACGACAAACTGATTTTTTCTCTCAAGACCGACCGGGAAACTGACTATGAGGTTTACGTCAAGGTTCTCGACCAGGTTAAGCAGGGAGGAGCGAAGCGAATTTCCATCGCGGAACCTGATAAATAATCACTGACGTGAAACCAGGGAATTCAAATGGAATTCAATAAAAAAGCCGAAGCAGAGGCAACAATCCCGACATCAGCTCTGCCTGATATCGTGTTCCTGCTGCTGATCTTCTTCATGGTAACGACGGTATTCAAGGAATTTACCGGATTGCAGGTGACGTTGCCGGAAGCGAAGCAGATCACAAAGCTGCCGGGCAAGCGTGATGTCGCATACATCTGGATTGACAGAACATCGAACATCTCCATCGATGACAAAATCGTCGATGTGCCGCAGATTTTTGAAATCATGTGGGCAAAGAGAAACAACCCGGTTAATCCGACGCGAGTTACCTCGCTCAGGGTTGACCGCAAGGTCAAGATGGGGCTGCTGTCCGATGTTCAGGAAGAATTGCGGAAGGCCGACTGCCTCTCAGTTAACTATTCAGCAAAACCTGCAAGCTAAACCAAATTGGGTGAGGTCACATGAAGAAAAATCCTGAAGCTGACCTTCGACGGAACTATCGGAAATTGATCGAGATCGGGACGATCTCTGCCCTGGCTTTTATCCTGCTGTTGTTCATGGCATTTCGCCAGGTAGAGATGCATCCTGAAAACGTGGAAATTCCCGATCAGCTCATCGAGGTCGAAGAAATTCCGCCGACGGAGCAAATTAAACGGCCGCCGCCTCCGGCTCGCCCTTCCATCCCGATCCCTACTGAGGATGAGGATGTTCCGGAAGATGAAACCATCGATGAAACAGAAATCGATTTTGACGATATCCCGCCACCGCCGGATGCTCCGCCGGAAGATGAAAGCTCGAACGTCTTTGTCGCTTATGACGAACCGCCGCAGCCGATCGGTGGTATCGCTGCCATTCAGCGCAAGCTGAAATATCCCGAGATCGCCCGCAAGGCCGGTATCGAAGGCAAGGTCATCGTCAACATCCTCGTTGATGAAAGGGGCCGTGTCGTCGATGCCAAGGTACTGAAGTCCCTCGGGCATGCCGGAATGGACCAGGCTGCTATCAACGCTCTGAAGAGCGTACGCTGGCGCCCGGCCAAGCAACGGGACAAAGCAGTGAAAGTCTGGGTTGGTTTCCCGGTTGTTTTCAAGCTGAAGTAAGCGTGAAGTGAAACATACAGTACTCAGAAAAAGCGACGCACACTCCTGCGTCGCTTTTTTTGTCTGATTTCGTCGGAAATTTATCACCTGTTGTATCCAGGCACTGGTTGCATGGGGGCTGCCACCGTTCTGCACCGAAGGAAGAGTCGGGTTTTCGCTGTACGGCAGGCAATCGGCTCATCAGGGAGGCGAAAGTGAGAACAGCCACACGAGTGGATCATGCAGTTGCGCGGACAGGCCGGCGCCGGCCGGCGATGGTGTTTGCCTGTTGTTTGTCCGCCCTGACCCTCACAATGTGTACGAACCCCTTTGCCCCAAAGCTCGATGAAGATTCCTCCGGCCTGACGTTCATTACCGGGCAGAAAACACCTGCCGATCTCTTTCAGAATTTTGCCTACGCCTATACTTTTCGTGATTCATTGCTCTATGCCGAACTGCTGGACAGCACCTTTCTGTTCGAATATTTTGACCCCAATATAGGTGAATCCGGTGCTTTTGCCTCGTGGAGCCGGGATGTCGAACTGAAAACAACCGGCCGCCTGCTGACTGCTTTTGAGACGATCGAATTAGAGTGGCTGCGCACCATCTATGAGTCCCCGGAGATCGACGGTGAACTGACTGTGCTGAGAAATTTTCGTCTCAGACTGGTCGGCAGGGAGCTGAATGTCATCCTGCAGGGGTCTGCCATACTCACCCTGGTTCGCAATCCGGATGGCAAACTGCGCATCCGGCATTGGGTTGATGAATCAAATCTGTGATGCCTGTACGGGCAGAGAAAATCGAAAAACTCCACGCCGGGAATAAAGTCGTTCAGTGGCCTGTTTTTCATCCATGAACCGGGAAAACCGGGATGAACAAAACCATGGAGAAAGATATGCTACGAGGAGCGACGATGTCCATCGGCGTGATGCCAATTAAGCTACAGGAAACCGCTATGTCCTCCGTCAATACCCGAGAACAGGAGTTTTCACGCATCGCCTTTGAACATATGGATGCCATCTACAGTACAGCGTTGCGCCTGGCAAGAAATGAGCAGGATGCAGAAGACCTCGTGCAGGATACCTATATGCGTGCCTTCCGGTTTTTTGATAAGTTTGAACCGGGCACCAATTTTAAGGCCTGGCTGTTCAAAATTTTGACCAATACGTTCATCAACAGTTACCGCAAAAAAACACGCCAGCCCCAGCGCGTCGATTTCGACAAAGTCTCCTATGCGTTGCCGGAGGAAGAGAAAACCGACAATCACGTCAAAGAATCTTCGCCGCGCAACTTCAACCCCGAGCTCTACCGCAAGCTGTTTGATGACCAGATTACCGATGCACTGGACCGGCTGACGGATGATTTTCGCCTCGTGGTTGTGTTGTGCGATATCCACGGTTTTTCATATAAGGAAATTGCCGATATCATCGGTACGCCGATCGGCACTGTGATGTCCCGCTTGTCGCGGGCGCGGAAGATTTTGCAAAAAATTTTGGAAGAGTATGCTGCTAAAGAGGGTTTTATCAAACGGCGACAGGCAGAATGAGGATGAGATATGGGAAAAAAATGTGAAACCATACAGCCGCTGATTACAGGATTCATCGATGAGGAGCTTCCTGCAGACCAGCAGCAAGACGTCGCCGGTCATCTCGAACAGTGCGCAACCTGTTCAGAACTGTACCGGCAGGAACGGGCCGTCAAGGAGGCGGTGCGTGAAAATGTGCGCATGGCGGTCACGCCCGTGCACCTGCGGCAAAATATCCGCAGCCGGATTTCAGAAGCTGCTGCTTCGGCTCCGGGCTTTCTCAAGGCTTTGCAGCAGGTGTTTTCCGCGTACAAACTCAAAAGCGCATTTGCCCTGACGCTGCTGATCATCGTGGCCGGCATGCCCTATCTGCGCACAGGCGGGCTCAGTTCGCCGCATCGCGCCGGCCAGGGCGAGTGGATCGTGATGGAAGGTTCGGCAGTGTGCATCGATTGTGAGCTGCTCAAGCAGAAAAACCATGAGGGACATCATCCACACCCGGGCGCACACCGGACTGCCCTGCGTACGAAAGACGGGTTGATCTGGAGTTTTCTGCAGACAGAGCAGGGGATCGACCTGATCAACAACCAGAACGTACTCAATAAAAAAATACGCGTCCGCGGATATCGTTTGCAGGACCAAAAATATATCGAAGTCGAGGGTTTCGAAATTATCTGATACGGGATGCCTTTTCAGCCAGAGCCGGCAGAAATCGTTGAACCACATGAAAAAAATTGCTACTTTCTTCACTCGTTTCTGTTGTGACGGTGTGGTAGAAAAAATGTGGTTTGTCGATGCTGAAGTCTCTGGCTTTTATAATTAATCCGGTTTCCGGTATCCATCGAAATGCTGCAAAGCTGGAACGCGAAATTCACGCGTCGGGCAAAGGACGCCGTTATGTGATCTACACCACCCGCGGCCATGGTGATGCCGGACGCTTTGCCCGCCTCGCTCTCGAAAAAGGGTTTGATGTCATCGTTGCTGTCGGCGGGGATGGTACTGTCAACGAAGTGGCCTCTGCACTGGTTGGAACAGAGGGCTGCATGGGCATCATCCCGCGTGGTTCGGGCAATGGTTTTGCCAGAGCCCTCGGGCTGCCGCTGCGCATACGCGATGCCCTGCAGGTTGCTTTCGATGGAGAGATCGTGCGTGCCGATGTCGGCCAGGCCGGGCATCGGTATTTTTGTGCCGTTTGTGGCATAGGATTCGACGCTGCGATCAGCGAGAAGTTTGAGTTTGCCCGCGTACGTGGCCCGGCAGCATATACCGCGTTGGTCTTGCGCGAGTGGCTGCGTTTTCAGCCGCGGCAGTGTACGCTTCGCTTTGACGGCAGGGAAACATCCGAAAAACGTCTCTTTCTGGCCACTTTTGCCAATACCAACCAGTTCGGCAACGGCGCCATCATCGCGCCGCAGGCCCGGTTTGATGACGGCTATCTCGACCTGTGTCTGGCCGGAAATGTCAGCCGCATACACCAGCTCATCGTTGCTCACAGGCTGTTCCGCGGTACTCTTGACCGCGACCCGGATTTTCATTACCACAGGGTGAAACAGGCGGAAGTGCGCATGCCCGGCCCGATTCGTTTTCATGTCGATGGCGAGCCGGACAGTATCGATGCCGACCATCTGCCGATTCGGATCATCCCCGGGGCGCTGCGCGTGGTCATCCCTCGCCAGGCAGCGCGATCCGTTGCGCAGAAGAACGGCCGTGAGGAATTCACCGGTATCATTCCAACATGATCTGTGCCCCATTGGCGAACGATCATAAAGAAACGAGCTCCCATGGGCGAAGTGCTGTGCCGGGGTTTCATCCTTTCGGATACGTGCCTGCGGCTGGTGGATTCCGGTATGGGTCGGGCTTCGGTATGTGAGGTATTTTGTTACGCTTGTGTCCTGCCGCAGGAGCAACGTCACACCGCAGGAGCGGTGTGACGAGAGAATGAGGAGCACACGCGACGCAGCGTCATGCCAGCCGGTGCGAAGCAGGCAGATAACCTGAGAACCAGAAACCAGATGCTCTCATGACAACAGCATTGATCATTTTTGCCAAGTATCCCCAGGCGGGAAAGGTGAAAACCCGCCTCGCTGCCACTATCGGTGAGCAGCAGGCCTGCGCACTGTACCGGGAGTTTGTGCGCTGGTTCTTGCAGCGTATGCTCAGGACCGATCTGTTCGATGAAATCGCGTTTGCCGTTTCCCCGCAGGAGCATCTGGCAGGGTTCGAAAAACTTTTCCCCGGAGCAGACGCCTATGTTGCCCAAAATCCGGCCCGTGATCTCGGCGGCCGCATGGATGAAGTTATGCAGCTCTGGCGTGCTCGCGGTTTTCAGCGTGTGCTCATCACCGGAACCGACAGCCCGAATCTCCCGATCGCGTATCTGCAGCAAGCTGTCGAGGCGCTCAGCAGGCATGACGTTGTTTTTGGCCCGGCAGATGATGGCGGTTACTATCTCGTGGGGCAAAGTAAGCCGGTAGCCGGAATGTTCGAAGGTATCACCTGGAGCACGGAAACGGTTTTGCAGGAGAGCGTGGAAAAATTGCTGCAATCCGGCACCAGCTACCATTTGCTGCCGGCCTACTACGATATCGACGATATCGAGGGTTTACACCGCCTCGAGCAAGAAAATCCTGAGTTGCTGGCTCGTGCAGGTGTATCAGTGCCCGTGTTGTCCGGAAATGTGGAGATGTGATGAGCGCAGAGAAGACCAAACCGGATTCCCCGCCCTCCGGGCGCAAAATAGTCGTGATCATTCCGGTGCTGAACGAGGAGCAGTCCATCGGTAAAGTGATCGAAGCGTTGCCGCGGGGCTGGTATCACAGCGTGATTGCCGTGGATAACGGCAGCAGCGATGCGACGGCACACGTGGCCTCACGAGCCGGGGCAGAGGTTATCAGCGAACCGCGGCGCGGTTATGGCTGGGCCTGCCTGGCCGGGATGGCACGTGCCGCTGAACTGGACCCCGAAATCATCGTTTTCCTCGACGGCGATTACAGTGATTATCCGGACGATTTGCCCGATCTTGTGCAGCCGATCCTCGAACAGGGGGCCGAGTTTGTCGTCGGTTCGCGGGTCAGGGGCGAGCGGGGGAAAGGCGCTCTGTTGCCACAGGCCCGCTTCGGCAACTGGCTGGCCACGCGCCTGATCCGCCTTTTCTGGGGCTATCGTTTCACAGACCTGGGCCCGTTCCGGGCCATACGCTGGCAGGCTTTGCAGCAAATGCGGATGCAGGATAAAACCTATGGCTGGACGGTGGAAATGCAGATCAAGGCCCTGCGCATGGGCCTGCGCGTCGCCGAAGTCCCTGTACGCTACCGCAAGCGTATCGGGGCCTCCAAAGTTACCGGCACGTTCTCCGGCACGATCAAAGCCGGCTACAAAATTCTCTGGACAATCTTCCGCTACGGGCTGGCAGACCGGGCGCCGGGCCCTGCCCCCTTGGTGCGCGACGAAGTTCTGACGCGGTAAACCGGGCCTGGCCCGGTGTATTCTTCTCTCCACTCCTTCCTCTCCAGTTGCCTGAAACAGCTCAACGCCTGTTCCCACGTGCTCGCCAGTGATCTCTTGCTTTCGTGGCGGGATTTCTTTATCCTGAAGAAACCCCGAGGCATTCCAGCAGTGTCTCCAGTTTGGCCAATGGTCTGTTCTGAAGGAAAACGGGCACTGGCGGGTTTATCCATGGCGCAGGATGAGGCAGCAGGCAAGAGAGGTTGAGCATGATTCCCGGCACACTGCCTCTGGGGTGAGAGAAGTAAACCGCGGCACACTATTCAGAGACTGATACGGATTTTCAGATGACGACGACAGCAGATGAAAAACGCAACTATCGCGCGTTTTTGTGGCATGCGGGATTTCTCGCCCTGACCATCACCTTTACGGACATCAACACCATCATGCCTTCGCTGATCGTCAAGGCTGGTGGGACGGAAGTGCACCTGGGAATTCTCACCGCTGTGATGATCGGCACTCCCATACTCGGCGAGCTGCTCTTTGCCAGCTATCTCTACCTCAAGCCCCGGAAAAAAACTTTTCTGCTGCTTGGGATCAATACGCGGGTGCTGCTGCTGATCATCTTTGCAGCGCTGTTGCGCTATGGCGATTCCTTCTCCGGCATGATGCTGATCGCGCTCATCATCGTGTTGATGCTGCTGTTTTCAGTCGCCGGCACTTTTGCAGGAATTTCCTACACCGATATTCTCGGGAAGTCCATAACCGGCACGCTTCGGCAGCGGTACTTTGTGCGCCGTCAGGTTATCACCAGCAGTGCATTCCTGTTATCGGCTCTGGCCGCGCGGCATATTCTGGTCTCCTTCGCCTGGCCGGACAATTACTTTGTGCTGTTTGCTCTGGCCGCGGGATTGCTCTTTGTCGCCTCCCTCGGATTTTGGGTGATCCGCGAGCGCCCGGTGCAGGCTGCCGGCAGCCGTCGCGGTTTCTTGCACGTGTTGCGGAGTATCCCGGCGACGCTCCGGCAAAATCCCGCTCTGAAAAATTACATCATCATGAACAACCTCACCGGCTTCGGGCTGGCTCTGCTGCCGTTCTATATCAGCCTTGCCAAGAAGAGCTACGGTCTGACCGGCGAGCAGGTCGGGGCTTACCTGCTGCTGCAGTACGTGGGTATGATTCTTTCAAATGTACTCTGGGCCCGGGTGGTCAGAATGCAGCAGTTCCAGGGCGTCAGCAAGGGGTGTGTTCTGATCGGCGCTGCTCTGCCTGTTGTCGCCCTCGGGTTGTCGCATCTCTCTTTCATCGCGTTTTTGCCGGTATTTTTCTTTATGGGCTTCAGCCTCAGCGCACGCCGTATCGGCTTCGACGGCTTGTTTCTCGAAATCACGGATGATGAAAATCGGGCCCTGCACAAGGGAATTGTCGGAGCCACCAGCCTGACGGTGGCGTTTTTCCCGTTGCTGGCCGGCTGGCTGATCACCCGCGTCGGTTTTGTCCCTGTTTTTCTGTTCAGCTCGCTGATGATCGCCAGCAGCTACTTTGCTCTCAACGCCATCTGCACCAGCACCCCGAAACGACCATGAGACCGGTTCCGTTTGAGGTTGCTTGTTTCAGAGCGGGTGGTTATATTTCCATAATTTTTCACAATTTTATACCGCTTTGTCCGGTGGGCCGGTTAATCCGGCATCCCGGGTCTAATGCAGAAAGTACTTCCCGATTTTTCCGGTGCAGCGTTACGTTGCAAATGGTTCGGGATGAAAATTTTTCAGATGACAAACTAACGACGACGAAACCTATGCCGAAAAACAAACGCCTTCTTCTCGCGCTGGTCATCATCATGACCAGCATAGGCTGCGATCAGACGACCAAACAAATTGCCCACAAAAAACTGCCGCGCTGGCAGAAAATTTCCTACCTTGATGATACCATACGCCTGCAGTATGCAGAAAATGCAGGTGCTGCATTCAGCATCGGTGCCGACCTGCCTGCGAGTACGCGCTGGTTTATCTTTAACCTCGGCCAGGGCATTTTTCTGCTCATCCTGCTGATCTATCTCATCCGTAATGCCAACCAGCAGTTCAGCCAGTTCCTCGGCTTTGCTTTTATCCTCGGTGGCGGGTTAGGTAATTTTATCGACCGGATTATCCGCGACGGCGTCGTCGTCGATTTCCTGAACCTCGGCATCGGTAACATCCGCACAGCGATTTTCAATGTCGCTGATGTCGCGATCACGACAGGTCTGGTCCTGCTCATCATCGGCATGTTTTTTTCCAACGATGAACAGGAAGAACCGGTAGATCAAACATCTGGCACCCTGCCGGAACAGCCCCGCAAGGCTGCAGACGATGCAGCCAGCCCAGGGGAAGCGGATGGAGCGAACCGCTGAGTGTACGGAGAACACGAGGAACGCCTGGGTGACTGCACGCTGTTATTTCTGTTTCATCTTTACGCGGGCAAGGTTTTTAAACGCCGTGCTGCCTCAGCTCTTTATGTCAATTCAATCAACATCTGAGAAGCCGCCACTCCACCTCATCCAGAGGTGACACGGGACAGCGACAAAACTTTATTCGGCAAAGCACTTCGTGTGCTCTTCCGGGAAATTCTGCAAAGTCTGATTTTCACACCATATATGAATTTTTCGGGCTAATCATCTGACCGCAAAAAGACGGCAATCATGACTGAATTAAAAATTAAAGCCCCGAATACCTATCTGATCATTTTTTCCATTCTCGTGCTCATGGCTGTGCTCACGTGGATCGTGCCGCCGGGACAGTACGAGCGTGACAGCAGTCAGAAAAAGAATCCGGTTATTCCTGGGACGTTTGCGTATATCGATGGTGGAGCTGGCGCGAGCGGGCAGGGCCCGGGGGCGGTATTTACCGCTCCGATCAAAGGCTTTGTCGCAGTGGCGAATATCATCGGCTTTGTACTCATCGTTGGTGGCGCTTTTTCCGTGCTGCAGCGTACCCGCGCCATCGATGCAGGCTTCAACGCCGTGGTGCGGGCGCATGCAAAATCCCCTCTGCTGAGAGCACTGCTGATCCCGATAATCATGACGTTGTTTTCTCTCGGTGGTGCAACCTTTGGCATGAGCGAGGAGGTCATCCCCTTTGTGCTCATTTTTATCCCCTTGTTTCTCAGTCTCGGCTATGACTCAATCACCGCGGTTGCCGTGCCCTATGTTGGCGCCCACATCGGTTTTGCAGCGGCCTTTCTCAACCCTTTTACCGTTGGTATCGCGCAAGGGCTTTCCGGTTTGCCGCTGTTTTCAGGGCTTGGGGTGCGCGTCGGCATCTGGGGCCTGTTCACCGTGACGGCGATTTTCTTCGTCTGGCGATACAGCCATAAGATCATGCGCGCTCCGGAAAAAAGTCCGATGTTTGCCGAAGACAAGGTTCGTCGGGAAAAACTGCTGCAGGAAGAGCAGGACGCTGCGGAGCACATGACCAGCAGGCATAAAATGGTGCTGGTGGCTTTTTTGCTCGGTATGGTTGTTCTGGTCTGGGGGGTGCTGCAGTTTGGCTGGTATATCGAGGAGATCGCTGCGCTGTTCCTGGCCCTGGGAGTGCTCGTGGCCGTGGTTGCACGGCTTTCAGCAGATGAGACCACAGCAGCTTTTATCGACGGCGCGCGCGATCTGGTCGGCACGGCCATCATCATCGGGCTGGCACGCGGCATTCTCATCATCGCTCAGGACGGGCAGATCATCGATACCATGCTGCACTTTTTCTCATCCCTGATCGGTGACTGGCCGGCGGTGTTTTCCGCGCAGGCAATGATACTGGTGCAGACGGCGATCAATTTCTTCGTGCCTTCCGGCAGCGGCCAGGCCGCACTGACCATGCCGATCATGGCGCCGCTCTCCGACCTGCTCGGCGTTACCCGACAGACGGCTGTGCTGGCTTATCAGTTCGGTGACGGCTTTTCAAATATGATCTATCCCACCGCGCCGGTTCTTCTCGGCACGCTCTCGCTGGCGAAAATCCCCTGGAACAAGTGGGCTCTGTGGATTTTACCGCTGCAGCTCATCCTGCTGGCCATGGCGATGGCAGTGATCGCGCCGCTCGTGTTGATGCACTGGCAGTGAGCACTCCGGGAAGGCACTCAATTTTCCTGTAAACGAATACGCACATTGCTGGGCGCCCTCGGCGGGGAGCGGTCCGGTTGCGGCTGGTTATCGCCTGCCTGCAGGTCTCCGGCAAAAAATGTCGTGATACTCCGGCCGGAGACACGATAGCTGAAACGCCCGTTCTGCATTGTGACGGCACCGGTATTTCTTCCGTTGACCTGGGAGCTGAATTCATAGACCTGCATCTCTCCACTATCGCCTGCAGAGAGTGTGACTGCAATTTGGCGCGAGCTGCTTTCCTTGTTGATGACGATGATGGTCGTGTTGCCGTTTTCATGCCGGTAAGCTGAAACCAGCACATTCTGGTTTGATGACTGGCTGCGAACGCGTGCTGAGCCTGAGGTGATAAAGCGGGAGAATTGCCGCATAGCGTAGTATTTCGGGCTCGGGTTAGGCTGGCCGTTATCCGGGTTGATGTAGATCAGCCGCTGTGCAGCAGGCCGGCCGCCGTATGCCTGCGTGGGGTGGAAGTCGTATAGTTTCCACCAGGTCCAAACCTCGACGCCGGCGTGCACCAGGGCGTTGTGCAGGTGCTGGCCCAGAGCAAGTCCTTCATCAAACGTGTCCGCCCGGCTGATATCGCCTCCGGAAGACTGCAGGTTGGAAATCTCTGTCTGCCACGCTGGTTTGCCGCGCTCGCGCGCCACGCGTCCAACCTCCTGCAGACGCCCGATCTCCGGGTAATCGTTGAAAAAACGCGGGTAGTGGTGGAAGGCAAAAATATCGATACTCGCCAGCCTGTCATCCGGAATCCAGTTGGTGCCGAAAAATTCAGCCTTGGGATCACCCGGTTCCGGCCCGAAGATTTTCGTCGTCAACCCCTCACGAATCAGCCGTGTTTTGACGATGGGCAGCAGAGCACGAAATTCCTCGGGTCTGGCCTCTGTATGCGCATAACCGACGAAAAATTCCGGCTCGTTATACAGGCTGATGTAGCCGATTTCGATGCCCAGGCGGGCACGGTAGGACAGGACTGTACCGGCGATCATCTCGGCATATTCCTCGCGCAGCTCAGGCTTGATCCGGCCGCCGTAAACGGTTTGCGAATCCTTGAGCCAGGCTGCCGGCGACCAGGTTGACATCAGCAGATGACGGACGCCACGCTGCCAGAGCTGTTGCAGTGCGTAGATGTCAACGTTGACCTCGCCGTCGTATTTGCCGGTATCATTTTCCCGCCAGGAAATTCTGTACGGGTCAAATCTGGACAGGTCCAGCCGTTGCGGATCGTTGTTGTCATTCTCGGCCTCGATGCCGGCAGGAAAGGGCAGACGCAGATAACGAATACGCAGATCATTGGCGAGCAGATCGAAAAGACGTTCTTTATTGGCTTGAGAATAATTTTCCCATTTCAGCCACCACGGGATGATTTTCAGAAAACCGCCAAAGCCTTTGACTGTCTGATATCGGGTGCCGGTGTCGATGTCGATGGCCACTGTCTGTGCGTGCACGGACAGGGCAGAGAGGAAGAGCAGTGTCGTGAGTAAGATCGTCGTCGGTTTGTTCATATTCCAGGCCCTGTGCTGTGATCGCTCCTCATCCGTGAGGTGATCGGTCAGCTCCGCATACCGGGCAGGCGGATGGATTATCAGGATGCAGTGCAAGACCTGCCCGGTTTCGAAGCATTGCCGCCCTGTCTGCAATTTTTATTCCTGCAAATGGAATTGACTGTGGCTGGGCAGAGTTTTGCCTGAAATCGTGCAAAATTTTCATATGCCGCGCCTCCCTGCCAGCGCGCAAAACAGATCGGAAATACAGTATTGTAGTTGGCTGTTCGGGTTTTTACCGTTTTTCCCTCAAACCGTGTGGTGCGCAGGCTGCGATACGACATAAATCTCGCGGTACGAGATGGTACCGTCAACAATCCCAAAAATTAAGCCGAGGATAACTATCTTTTTATAACCCTCAAAACCGATCGGATTTGCAGAACGATAATTTCCCAACCTCACAATCTGAGGAGATGAAATGCTGTTATTGAACCGAGCGCCGTGGCCGCAGGAGAATCCTGCTGTTGTCGGTGTGCTGGTAGATATTCGCAGCTTGTACAATGTCGGCGCGATCTTCCGCGCTGCTGACGGCGCTGGAGTGGGAGGGCTGGTGTTGTGCGGCATTACCCCGGTACCGCCGCGCAATGAAATACGCAAATCTGCCCTCGGGGCGGAAGAGAGTGTGCCGTGGCGGCAGGAGCAGGAAGTCGGGCAGGCCCTGGCATGGCTGCGCGAACGCGGTTACACATTGGTCGCGCTGGAGAAGAATGCGCAGAGTACCGAGCTTTATACTCTGGAGCTGCCGGAGAAGATCGCACTCATCGTTGGGAACGAGTACTGGGGACTTCCGGAAGAGGTGCTCACCACCTGTGATGTCGTCTGCCATCTTCCGATGCGCGGGCGGAAAATTTCCCTCAATGTCAGCGTGGCCTTTGGTATCGCAGCTTATGAAGTGTGTCGCCGCCTGTTGTGAGCCGCACCTGCCCGGGATGGAGCTAGCTCTATATGACGCGCCGGAGCGTTCGTTGTGCGCGATTTATCGCGCCCATAAGCCGGCAATTCATCGGATTGGCCCGGTGAGATGCAGCTCTGAGAGAGATAAAAAAGGTATTTTGGGATGCGTCGCTGCCTGGGTGGCAGTGACGCTGGAGCGTCGGGAGGGACGTCACACTGCCGTCACACCGCAGGAGCGGTGTGACGAGAGTATAGGATTTTTTAATACTATCGGTCATTATTTTGGCAATCGCTATACATCCTGTCAACCGATGCGGCGGAACGCCGTGGCTTTGATCACCAGAAAAATTTCCCTCCCCGGCTGTAGCTGCAACGCCCCGATGACGCCCTCTGTGATTTCAACACTCAAGACAACCCCCGCATCGGCCTGTACCACGACCCGGCTGCCGAGCCGTCTGATTTCCAGCACACGGGCGGGCAGAATATTGCGCGCCGAAAGTCCTTGAGGCTTGCGGGTGGCGATGATGATCTCCGAAGCCGGGATGTCGAGCAGAATCGTACTGCCTCTGTCATCGCGCAGGCGCGGCAGGAAAAATGTCGTGTCCCCGGCGCGCGCCGTGCTGATGCCGAGGGTGTCATCATGCCCGGTGAGCTCAACGCGGATGAGGTTACGAATGGTGTCTGTCGTGGTCAGCCCGGATGAAATGAAATCGGCAAGAATTTCCAGCGGCGCCCCCGCTGCCTTGATTGTGCCCTCATGCATGAGCAGCACCGAATTGGCGATATTGAGCACGGTGTTGAGGTCGTGTGAGACGTAAAGAATCGGCAGGTCGAGCTGTTGCTGCAGGGTTTTCAGTTCAGCGAGCAGGCCGAGTTTGACCGGCACATCCACCGCAGCCAGGGGTTCATCCATCAGCAGCAGGGCGGGCGAGGCCAGCAGTGCCCTGCCGATAGCCACGCGCTGGGCTTCACCACCGGAAAGCGTATGCGGCGAACGCTGCAGCAACGGTGAGAGGCGAAGCAGCTCGATCACCTGCTGCGGGTAAAAGCGTCGCTGGTGCGCCGGTGTTTTGCTGTAGCCGAAGAGCAGGTTGTCGTGCACCGAAAGATGCGGAAACAGACGGCCATCCTGAAAGATCAGCCCGGTCTGGCGTTCAAAAGCCGGCAGGCAGATGCCCTGCTCGCTGTCGAAGAGTGTTGTGTTGAACAGGCGGATATGCCCCTGCTGCGGCTGCAGCAGGCCGGCGATCAGCCTCAGTGTAGTGGTTTTCCCACATCCAGATGGCCCGAAAAGGGCGGTAAATCCTTCCTCCAGCCGAAAGCTGAGGGCGAGTTGCAACCGGCCGATCCGGGCACGAACATCTACCTGCAAAATATCGCTGTCAGCCATTCGGCTCCTCCACGGGTTGTCGCCACTTGCGCAGCAGCAGCTCAGAGATAATCAAAGTGCCGTAGGCAAAAACAATCGAGGCCAGAATCAGCAGCAGCACCTGTGTGTCGCTGCCGGCCTGGTTCACAGCAGAAAAGATTGCCAGGGGAATGGTGCGCGTTTCTCCGGGAATGTTGCCGGCGACCATAATGGTGGCGCCGAACTCCCCCAGGCTGCGGGCAAAGGCCAGCAGCGCCCCGGCGATGACGCCATTTGCAGCGAGGGGGAAGGTGATTTTCCAGAAGACCTGCC
>WFTM01000245.1 GCA_015485525.1 Candidatus Zhuqueibacterota bacterium
ATCCGTGATGCAGCCGCAGTGATGGGGCAGTATTGCGATATCCTCGGGCTGCGTGCATTCCCCGGCCTGCAGGATAGAGAGGCAGATTACAATGAAACCGTGCTGAACAGTTTTCTGCGTTACTCCGGCGTGCCGGTCATCAACCTCGAATCCGCCACGCGGCACCCGCTGCAGTCACTTGCCGACCTGCTCACCATCGAGGAACACAAACGCCGCCCGCGGCCCAAAGTCGTGCTCACCTGGGTACCGCACCCGCGCGCGCTGCCGCAGGCAGTGGCCAACTCCTTCTGTGAATGGATGCGCGCCGCTGATGTGGAATTTGTGCTAACGCATCCGCCCGGCTATGAGCTGGCTGAAGAGTTTACCGCCGGTGTGCAGGTGGAATATGACCAGAACCGTGCGCTCGAAGATGCTGATTTCGTTTATGCGAAAAACTGGTCTGCTTATCGCGATTACGGCGCGATTCTCAGCACAGACCGTTCCTGGATGATCAGCGAAGAGAAGATGGCCCGGACACGCAGCGGTAAATTCATGCATTGTCTGCCCGTGCGCCGTAACGTGGTGGTGACTGACGCTGTGCTCGATGGTCCGGATTCTCTGATCTACGCACAGGCAGCCAACCGCGTTTGGGCTGCACAGGCTGTGCTGCAGCGCCTGCTGCACAGTATGGCAGGCACGACCAATGGGTAAGGTGAACGGCTCCATGAGCAGCAGGGCGTGGCTTTGAGCCACAACTAATTTTTTTCCGGATGAGATTCACCGGGGACTTCGCCGGGCCGCGTCACTTTAGCCGAAATAATGGCTGCCGGTCTCTGGCTCATGCTCGAATAGCGGCGTTAAGCGGATACCCTGCCCCTCGTACGGAGCTGTCTGCAACCCTGATTCTTATATTTTTATTTTGGATACGCTGCTCTCATCATGCGCTTCATAGCGCCGGGGCAGTGGCATTGGTTCATGGATTTCAGACAACAAATATTGCAGCTTGCCTTGTCCAATCCTGTTGTTGGATATTGATATTCTTTGAGAAAATCATATTCATCGAACCATCATCGTTTTGAAAATGCAGATCACAATGGACAACCCTTTTACAGTGGTGAAAACAGGCGGCGACCTGCTCGATACCGAAGAGAAGCGGAGCGCTTTTCTCGAAGCCTTTGTCGGCCTGCCGGAGCCGAAAATCCTCGTTCATGGTGGCGGTAAAATGGCGACGCAGTTCGCAGCCCGTCTCGGCATTTCCTCGAAGATGGTGCATGGCCGCCGTGTGACTGACGCCGCTTCCCTCGAAGTGGCTGTGATGGTGTATGGCGGGCTCATCAGCCGTACCCTCGTCGCCGGGCTGCAGGCGCTCGGATGCAATGCAATCGGTCTGACTGGTGCAGATGCAAACCTGATCCGCGCGCATAAGCGCACAGGGTGGGAGGTCGATTATGGATTTGTCGGCGATATCGACACCGTCGATGCGGCTGCTTTGTGTACTCTGCTTTCGGCGGGTTTCGTGCCAGTCTTTGCCCCCCTGACCCATGATGGCGCGGGGCAACTGCTCAACACCAATGCCGACACCATCGCGGCGAGTATCGCTACTGCGCTGGCTGCTGAGGCCCGCAAGCCGGTGCAGCTCATGTACTGCATGCAGAAGCCGGGAGTGCTTGAAAATATCGACGAGCCGAAATCACTGGTGCGGCGACTGGACCCGCAGCGCTACCAGCGCATGCGCGAACAGGGCGCAATCGCTGAAGGCATGTTGCCCAAGTTGGATACCGCATTCTCCGCGCTCAATTCCGGCGTGGCCCGCGTGCTCATCGGCCAGTATCAGGCGACTTTTGATCCGGCGGCAAATACGAATTTTACCGAACTGGTGCGCGGATGAGCGATCTTTTGACAGAACTGACCTCTGCCTGCACAGGGCTGCTCAGTGAGCTCATCGCCGTGCCCTCTTTCAGCGGGGAAGAGCAGGCTGCTGCAGCGGTCCTGACGGACTTCCTGAGCAGTCGCGGCCTTGCCTGCCAGCACATCGGCAATAACCTCATCGTCCGGCAGGACAATTTTCACCCCGACCGCCCGACCCTGTTGCTCAACTCTCACCTCGATACTGTCCGCCCACAGTCCGGCTGGCGGCATGATCCGTTTACGCCAACGCTCGAAGATGGCCGTTTGTATGGCCTCGGCAGCAACGACGCCGGAGGCCCGCTGGTCTCGCTGCTGGCGGTGTTTCTCTATTTTAATGAAAAGAAAAACCTGCCGTGGAATGTGATTTTTGCGGCAACGGCTGAAGAGGAAATATCGGGGGAAAACGGTATCACAGCGGTGCTGCCCGAGCTGGGACAGATCGATCTTGCCATCGTCGGCGAGCCGACAGGCATGCGGCTGGCCATTGCCGAGCGTGGTCTGATGGTGCTCGACTGTGTTGCCCATGGCCGCAGTGGCCATGCTGCACGCGACGAGGGGGATAATGCCATCACCCACGCCCTGCGCGATATCGAGTGGTTTCATAATTACAGCTTCGCGCAGGTGTCGCCTTTTCTCGGGCCGGTGAAAATGACGGTGACGATGATCGAAGCCGGAACACAGCACAATGTCGTTCCGGAACGATGCCGTTTTGTCGTCGATGTGCGCACGACAGAAGCCTACAGCCACGAGCAGGTGTTGGAAACGATCCGCCGCCATGTGCGCAGCGAAGTGAGTCCCCGCTCTGTGCGCCTGCGCCCGTCCGGGCTGGAAGAAAGCCACCCTTTTGTGCAGGCAGCCAAAAAACTGGGCATCCCCCTGTTCGGTTCCGCAACCCTCTCTGATCAGGCCCTTCTTCCCATGCCCTCGGTAAAAATCGGCCCGGGCGATTCCTCGCGATCCCATACAGCGGATGAGTATATCGAGCTCGAAGAGATTCGCCAAGGCGTGCGTTTGTACTGCGCACTGCTGGATACATTTTTTGCTGCTGATGATGCATAATTAGGCTTTTCCTCAAATCGTGTGGGTTGATTTTCAGTTTGGGCAACCTCGGGTCGCCCATGCAAATAACCCGGGGCCAAAGACCGGTGTACCACGACATTCATGTCGCGAAGTACACAACATTTTGTTGCTCTGGCTGCTTTGATGAAGCTGGCTGACGTGATATAACCGTCTCGGTACGAGTAGTTGGCTGGTTGTAACGCGACATTCATGTCGCGAAGAATGCAACTTTTGTTGTTCCGGCTGCTTTGGGAGAGCTGTCTGACGTGATATAAATGCCGCGGTACGAGTAAACGGATAAATAAATATCCAGGCATTCTGGTCAAGAAATCTGGTAACGCAAACATTGTTGATGATAACAGCCAGGAAACCCGTAGGGGCGGCCCGGCAGTCGCCCCTACACCGCGAATGACTACCTCGAATTGTCTTTGCGTCATGTATGAAGTTGTGTATAAAGGGGGGAGATGAGGGCAGAGCCGGCATGCCGGGGCGACGAACGGGCGGGGATAGTCCCCCTGTTTCCCTGAGACGATGTGCTGCGATCGCCTGCTTCGGAGCTGTGCACCTCTGCCACGGGGCAGGATGATTTCCCGCTCAAACAGGCTGGCTGATTCGTATCAGGTATGTGCCCTCAAACGTAGAAAAATTTTTCCTGGCCACTGTTGGAGAGATCGTCGCTGTGCAGATGTACCGGTGCGTCAAAGCGGATGCCCATGCCGGGCGCAATCCATTTTGAGCCTTCGACAGGTATGCTGTCTGCATGCCAAACTACCTCACCGACGACGCGTTTTTCAATACCACGAGGATTATCGAACAGGACTTTGACCCTCGTTCCCGAGGCCATGGGCCGGATAGTGACGATGCGGGCCCCCGATGTGCTGATATTCGTTGCGATACCGCGTACCCACTCGCGGCCATTGTGGAAGCGCAGCTCGAGAGAGCAGTCCTTGCGATCAGCGACCCTGCGGTTGATTGGAAATTCCTCCGCCATGTGTTGTGCAGCTTTCATAAGCAATCCCTTGTGAAATGGTGTCATCCCTTACTGTTTCACAATCCTGCTCTGAATAGTCGTCTGAAATAAGACGATTCTTGAAACTGTTACCCCGATTTATTCAAAAGTGACAGTTTCGTATCCGAATGTTGAGATAATCGGGGCTTTTCGGACACATGCCAGTATATGGGGGCGGATTTTCGGGGGAGCGGAATCTCGTTTTGCTCGTGAGTTGCCCAAGGAGCGGTGTGACGAGATGAAAATCCCCCTTCAAAGGGGGACAGGCCCGGCCCACAGCCGGGCCAGGGGGATGTGGGCTCAAACACAGGCGTGGCAGTTGCAGTAATGTAGGCCTGCAAATGCGGGGACCGATACGCTTGTAGTGCACGATTTATGGTGCCAGAGAGTCGCCAATATCACCGGTTTATCCGGGGAAGGTGCTGGCTTTCTGGACAGGCGGTGTCTCGTTCCGCTCGTGAGCTGCCGCGGGAGCGGCAAGGGTGGCGTCACACCGCAGGTGCGGTGTGACGAGTGGAGGCGCAGAGGGGATGACGGGAGGTATCCGGCATTACGGGCTGGGTTTTTTCATATTCAGAACCGTACGATGTGTCCGGCATGGGGTACGACAAGGATGTTTACGAGGCTGACATGAAAGGTTATTCAAAATTACAACTCGCTATGCTCCCTCTTGTGCTCACATCTGCACTTAGCGGGCAATCGATCATCCGTGAGATCGACTCCCTCAACGCCCTGTCGTATAACGAAGTTATCTCAAACCTGGAAAAGAAAACCGAACTTTTTCGCCAGAATGTTGCACGAGCCCGTGCGATCGGATACAAAAAGGGGTTGGCAGCGGCATACCACAGGCTCGGGATCACGCTGGTCTTGCGTGGCCAGTTCGACGTCGGCATCGAACAGTTTCTCAACGCGATCAAGCTCTATGAAGAGATGGGGGATGTAGAGAGCGTTGCCGGGTTGTACGGAGAATTTGGATACCAATACCGGCGTTCCTCGGATCTGGAAAAGGCCAAGACTTATATGCGCAAAGGCATGCTCCTGGCGGAAAAAAACGAACTCCGGGCAACCCTCGCGCCCATCTATGATAACTACGGTGTTCTGAAGTACATCGATGGAGATGTGGACAGTGCGCTGTATTTTTACGATAAGTCTCTAAAAATTAAGTACAGCCTGCAGGATACGACCGGCATCCCCTATAGTCTGCAAAAGATGGCGAACGTCTTTTCCGAGCGTGGGGATTTTACCCGGGCGCTGGAATATGCGGATAAAGCCAGTGAATACTGGGGGCGGGACAAGAACAGCGTTGGCTGGGCCAACAATTTGGTGTTGTATGCGGAGATATACATGGCGATGGGAGAAACCGATAAAGCGATCGCCTATTTTCTCGACAGTATCAAACTGGCCCGTATGCTCGACTACCGGAGTGTGACGTTGTATTCCTATGAACAACTGAGCCTGTTGTATGAGAGAAAGCGGGATTATCGCAATGCTCTGATCAACCAGAAAGTTTTTGCAGCCTACAAAGACAGTATCATGACTGCGGACACCGGCGCTAAAATCGCTGAGCTGGAACTGGCGTATGAGACCGAGAAAAAAGACCGCTTGCTGGTAGAAAACGAGTTGAAAATCCGCCGACGCACCATTCTGCTGATCGTTTCTGCAGCAGTCATCATCCTGCTGGTGTTCCTTGCCTGGGGAATTTATCGCTACCAACGCATGCGCAGTGAAAAAGAGCGGCAGAAGCTCGAGCTGAGCAACCGCCTGAAACAGGCCGGAATGGAAAAAAAGATGACGGATGAAAAACTGCGCATCTCCAGAGAGCTGCACGATAATATCGGTTCGCATCTCACTTTTATCATCAGCTCACTCGATAACCTGACCTATGGTTCGGCTGATGACAGCAACGTACAGCGTCTCGGCAGGCTGAGCAGATTCGGAAGGACGACGCTGAGAGAGCTGCGCAACACTATCTGGGCGATGAAGCAGGAAGAGGCCGACCTCGATCGCCTGATATTGAAAATCAATGAGCTTAAACAGCAGTACCGGTCGGAACCTGGTGGCCTTGAGTTGAATATCCTCAGCGAGGTACGTCAGCCTGTGGCTTTGAGTGCAGTACAGATGCTCAATCTCTATCGCATCGTGCAGGAAGCCTTGCAGAATACTGTCAAATATGCTGGCGCCAGCATGGTGGAAATA
>WFTM01000246.1 GCA_015485525.1 Candidatus Zhuqueibacterota bacterium
AAAAACACCAACTTTTTGGAGGAGCAGATGGAAAAAGGTACAGTACTTTACTTCGGCCCCGAGAGCAAAGATACGGACACCCTTTCGAGCTTGCTGGAACGCGAAGGTTTTCTGTTGAAGAGTTCGGACGAGATCGATATCGCTCAGGATATGGCCATTCGGGAAAAACCGGTTGCAATTCTTGTCAATATAGATGAGTTTGGCGATGACGGCTGGCTGGTATGTTCGGAGTTGAAGGATGATCTCGCAACGCGTAAAGCAGCTCTGATCCTTCTTTCGGAAGGCGCTGACGAGAATGTCAAAATCAAGGGTCTTGAAAGCGGCGCAGATGATTTTCTGCAAATTCCTTTCAGTCCGCGCGAACTCGTCGCACGAATCAAGGCGATCGCCCGGCGCGTCGCCATGTTCGACAACAAGAAAATTCGTGTAAAAGACATTGAGATTGACCTGGACGAGCATCGCGTCCGCAAGGCCGGCAAGCCCATCGACCTGACGTATATTCAGTTCAAATTACTCTATCTGCTCGCATCCCGTCGCAACAACGTTTTCAGCAGAAAAGAGATTCTCGAAAAAGTTTGGGGCAAAAAAGTTTATGTTACCAACAGAACGGTCGATGTACATATCAAACGCCTGCGTGAAAAATTGGGCGAGTACAAATATCCGTCCCAGTATATCGAGACGATCCACGGTACAGGTTACCGTTTTCTCTAAACAATAGATTGAAAGATTTCGTTTTCCTCCCTCCGGGCCCCTGGCGCAAGCTGGGGGCTTTTTTTTTGCTCTTCTTCACATCGGGTGGTCAATCGGGGTTTGCCATGCCTGAGGGCAATGGGGGCCAGTGGCAGTTGTGGGGCGATACACATGCAGGGTGACGATCTCCCGGACCAGGCGCGAAATGTTGCAGTACACACCAACCTCAGGATAAAACGTTTATCGTGCCAGCTATTCGCCACTTTCACCCGGCGTGTTCCGGCGGGATGCGATTCATCCGGTATCCGGGTATTCCTCAGCCTGTTCTCACCTCCTGGCCGATGAACTGCAGCTCATAAAGCCTGGCATATAATCCATTCAGCCGGAGCAGCTCGCTGTGCGAGCCAATTTCTCTGATCTCACCTTTGTGCAGAACAACGATTTTATCAGCGTTTTGTATCGTGGAAAGCCGGTGCGCGATGATGATCGAAGTGCGGTTTTCGATCAGTTTTTCCATCGCCTTTTGAATCAAAATTTCCGATTCCGTATCGATGCTCGAAGTGGCTTCATCGAGGATGAGGATGCTCGGGTTGAACGCCAGAGCACGTGCAAAGGAAAGCAGCTGCTTTTGTCCTACAGACAAGGTAGCTCCCCGTTCCTTAACTTCAGTGTCAAATCCGTTGGGTAGCTTTTCGATAAAGTCAAGAGCGTTGACATAGCGGGCTGCCTCCACGATTTTTTCTCTGGATATCTCCGGGTTGCCGAGGCTGATGTTGTCCGCGATCGTGCCGGCAAAGAGAAAAACATCCTGCAGAACGATGCCGATTTGCCTGCGCAGGCTTTGCAGCTCATAGTCCTTGATATTGCGCCCGTCGAGAGTGATTACCCCCTTTTGGATGGTATAGAATCGGGCGATCAGGTTGATGATGGTCGATTTGCCGGCCCCGGTCGCGCCGACAATGGCGACTTTCTCACCTGCGTTGATCTCTAATGAGATATCTTTGAGAATCCAGTTCTCATCCTGATAGGCGAACCAGACGTTTTCAAAAGTGATTTCTCCCCGGCAGCGGTAGTCAGGGGGCAGGATCAGGCTGCCGCTGTCTTGCTCCGGCTTTTCATCCAGCAGCGAAAAGACCCGCTCGCTCGCGGCCATGGCTGCCTGGAGAATGTTGAATTTCTCCGAAAGATCACTGATAGGGCGGAAAAACATCGTGCTGTACTGCAGAAAAGCAACCAGCCCGCCAAAAGTCAGCTCATTGGCGATGATCTGGCCGCCGCCGTACCAGATGATGATTGCTGTGGACAGAGCACCGATGAAACTGACCAGCGGAAAGAAAACAGCAAAATAGAAAATGGTCTTCAGAAAGGCATCGAGATGTGATGCGTTCAGCTTATCGAACTGCTCGAAATTTTTTTGCTCCCTGTTGAAAATCTGCACGACAGCCATACCACTGATATTTTCCTGCATGTAGGAGTTGATACGCGCGATGCGCGTGCGGATCATGCGGAAAACATCGCGGACTTTGCGCTTGAAAATGAACGTGACGATGAACAGTAGCGGCAGAACGACCATGGCTGCCAGAGCGAGCTTCCAGTTCATCGAGAGCATGAGTATGATGATGCCGGTCAGAATGATGATGTCGCTGAAGATGGCCACCAGCCCGGAGGTAAAGAGCTCATTCAGGCTTTGTACATCGGTCGTAACGCGTGTGATCAGGCGGCCGACGGGCGTACGGTTATAAAAACTCAGCGGCAGATGCTGCAGGGTACCGAAAATATCCCGGCGCAGAGAAAACATGATCTGCTGGCCGATCCACTCCATCAGGTACTGGCGGCCGAGATGCACAAAAAAGTTGGTGAGCAAAATGATGGCATAGAGCGCTATGATCCACTTCAACCCACCGATGTTACCGGTACTGATATACTCGTCGATGCCGATTTGTGTCAGTCGTGGCTGTATGAGTTGTAAGCCTGCGACCAATAACAGGGCGAGAATTGCCACCACGATCTGTTTCGTGTATGGGCGCGTGTATTTCAGGAGACGGCGCATCAGCACATGGTCGTAAACCTTGCCGAGAACTTCTTCTTCGTATCCAGACAATTACAGTTCCTCCAGTGATTCTTCCAGAAGCTGCTTGCGGTGCAGCTCGGCATAGATGCCGTTTGATTCCAAAAGGCTGTGATGTGTGCCGCGTTCCCGTATCTGTCCGTTTTCCAGAACGATGATTTTGTCCGCGTTCTTAACCGTGCTGATACGGTGGGAAACGATGATGCTGGTCGTGCCGGCCATTTCTTTGCGCAAACGCTTGAGAATTTCCTCCTCTGTGTATGTGTCCACGGCCGACAGAGCGTCATCGAGCAGGAGAATAGAAGGCTTGCGGATAATGGCACGGCTGATGGCTGTGCGTTGTTTCTGCCCGCCGGAAAGATTGATGCCGCGCTCTCCGAGCATGGTTTCAAAGCCTTTGTCGAACTCGCTGATGTCATCATATATTCGCGCAACTTTTGCAACTTCTTCGAGAGCTCCGTCGCTGCTGTTGCCTGCACCGAAAAGGATGTTTTCCCGGATCGTGTCAGAAAAGAGAAAGGTCTCCTGCGGTACATAGCCGATATGGCGGCGCAGAACTTCCAGTGGCAGCCTCCGGATCGGGATGCCGTCGATGAGTATTTCGCCCTCCTGGATATCCAGCAGCCGGGGAATCAAATTAAGCAGTGTGGATTTGCCGGCTCCCGTATGGCCGACGATGGCCATGGTCTCGCCAGCGCGCAGGGAAAAGGTGATATCCTGCAGGACAGGCGTGTTGTCGTCATAGGCAAAAGAAACATTGCGGAATTCAATGTCTCCACGCACACGGGTGATGTCCCGGCGTACGTTCGGGGCGTCTGCGATTTCCGGCGGCGTTTGCAGGATTTCATTCAGACGCGCCATGGAGACGATACCCTGCTCAGTCATATTCAGAACCCAGCCAAGGGAGATCATGGGCCAGGACAGCCAGGTTTGCAGCGTAAAAAAAGCCGTCAGCGTGCCGATGGTCAGTTGGCCTTCCATGACATAGAGACCACCTATCCAGAGCACCAGCAAAACCCCGATGCCGGAGAACAGCCCCGTGCCTGCCCAGAGCAGTCCGCGAATTTTGGCCATGCTCAGATTCTGACCGATATAGTCTTTGTTGAGCAGGGCAAATCGTTGCTTTTCAAAATCTTCCTGGATATAAGATTTGACTACCCGGATACCGGAAATGTTTTCCTGTGTCAGCGTCGTGATGTCAGAATATTTTTCCTGTACAGCGCGGTAAATGCTGTGGATGCGCCCGATCATTTTATAGACGAAAAAACCGGTGATGGGCAAAGGCAGGAGTGCCCAGAGTGTCAGGCCCGGGGACATATAGAGCATGACGCCGATGGTCCAGAGCAGCAGCATGGACGTATTGCAGAAGTACATCAGCGCCGGCCCGACCAGGGAGCGCACCGCGTTTAGGTCGTTGGTGGCGCGGGCCATCAGGTCGCCGGTCGGGTGCTGGTGGAAAAAGCGCAGGGACATGCGCTGCAGATGGCGGAAAAAGTCATTGCGCAGCTCATACTCAACATATCGGGAAACGACGATCAGCGTCTGGCGCATGGCGTAGAGAAAAATTCCCTCCAGCAGAGCGACAGCGAGGATACCCAGGCTGTACCAGCTGAGTGTCGCCATGTCTGCATGCTTCTCGATATGATCGACAGCATTCCTGATCACCAGCGGCATGGCCGCGCCGACCAGGTTGGTCATCATCACAAAAAAAAGGCCTAAAAACAGTTTCTTTTTGTATTTGGCCAGATAGGGAATGATGGTCTTTATTTGTTCGATTTTTGAAATGTTTCGCGTGTCGTCGGACAAGCCGGGGCTCCTGTTTTGGTCGTCTCGAAGGATAGTCTTTCAGTCTGAAAAACGCATGAATTTTTCAGTTTGCGGCTTTTTCAGACTTTGCGATGCTCGCTGCAAAGGCGAGTATTTCATCGCGAATGATTTCTTTGTCAAAATCGAGCGGCAGAATGTGGTAGCTGTTTTCGAGAAGTACGATTTTCTTGTGCTCTGATGCGACGTGTTCGTAGAGATAGCGCGCATTGTCAACCGGGATGGTATGATCCTGCCTGCTGTGCATGATCAGGATCGGTACGGTAACATGGTTCAGACCGCGGTTGACACGCCTGATCAACTTGAGAAACTCTTTGCCGGCCCGGCGGGGATAGGCATCATAGCTGCGCATGATTGAGCGTGCTGCGCGGTCGTGGATATCCGGGCCGTCTTTTTTGTACGTCCATTTTTTAAACAGCGACACGGCGCGGAAAGCCAGCGCTTTCCAGGGTGCCACGCGTACCGGAGTAGCCAGGCAGACCAGCCCTTTGAAATCGTATTTTTGCGCGAGATACAGGGAGAGCGCTCCACCCATAGACAAACCTGCCACAAAAACCGTTTCATATTCGGCCTGCACTTTTTCAAAAGCCTGCTCGACATCATCCAGCCAATCCTGATAACGCACCCAGCTCAGAGCGGCGGGCGTCGTGCCATGCCCGCTCAGCGTGGGAGCATAGGTATCGAAACCTGCCTGACGCAGTTGCTCCTGCATCCAGGACCAGCTCGCCGGATGTCCGGTGAAGCCGTGAATCAACAGAAAAACGGGTTTTTTCTTCATGCTTGCAATCGATTCGAAGTGTGGGCCTGCGTTCGGCAGGGGAGCCCGCCGGTTGTCCCGGCTATCAGGTGAAGTTTTACAGTAACCCCCGATTGCCCCCGGGCGCCACGCTGATGTGTGAATAAATCGGGATAAAGACCTTTAATATAGGTAGGCACAGAGGGTAAAAGCAAGGTCATTATCATCAGTACAATTTTTTGAACCGCAAGGATGCCAGGAAGGCGAGGAAAAACAATATGATTTTCAGTATGGGTAACCGGTACGCGTGTGCATCAGACCCGGGCCAGCCCCCCAGCCCATACGACCTGACGAAGAGCCGGCTTCCTTTCTTCTGCTCAAAGTTAAGTGAGTGGGATAACCTGCCAGCAGGCACTTTAAAAACGGCCAATTATGGGCGCTGCGTGGATGAATTTTTTGCATTGCGTGGAAGGATGTGGAGTGCTGGGTATGAGCATTTGCGGCAGAAATCGCGGTAACTGATAAATTAAAAAAGAGATACCGTGTAAAAAAATACTTGCGATTGTGGGGAAAATAGGTTATCCTGTGGACAAAAGTGGAATAATTTAACTAAAAAGTGACTAAAAGTGGCTCAAAGTGGGATTCCGCACTCATCGGAACGTCTGCGCCGGTTTTACGGCGAGTACGTTTTTCTCCTCGATGCCAAAGGCCGGGCCAGCATCCCGGCCAAGATGCGCGAGGTGGTGGAGCTTTCCGAGCTCACCAAGATGATGTTGCGTGTGATGACCTTTGAGAATTTTACATTCCTGCGCGCTTATCCCATCAACTACTATGATGAGCGCATCCTGAGCAAACTGGAGAATATCGAGGGAGAGACACCGGCGGAAACATTCCGCATTTGGCGTTTGACAGCCAGTTGCCAGGAAGTCAAGATCGACAAGCAGGGCAGGATGAACATCCCGGGAGAGCTGCTGAAAAAGGTCGGGATCACCAGGAATATCTGTTTTGTCGGTATGGGCGATTATATCGACATCTGGGAACCGGAAGCGTACAAAGAGTTTTTTCAGGCGCAGATGATGGCATATGAAAAGGAACAGGCTGTTCAACAGCGGGCATCGTCCCCGGAGAGTACAACCTGAGTGGAGTGGCGAGAATTGACACAGAGGTGCCAGTTTCCTACCTGAAAATCCCACCGGGCTGTGCGAGCAGCCCACATGATGGAGCATATCTGATCGGGTATGTCCAAAAGTAGGTGTTAATTTGGCAAAACAACGGGAACAACGATCACCGCAGGAGTACCATGTTCCGGTCATGGTGCAGGAAGTCATCGACTGGCTGGTGACAAATCCTGACGGGATCTACATCGACGCGACACTTGGAGGTGGTGGACATACAACCGCACTGTTGCAAAAACTTGGGGTCAACGCACGGGTTATCGGCATTGATCGCGATACCGAGGCCATCGATGCGGCCAGCAGGCGGCTCGCCGGAGAACAGCGTTTTTCAGCCGTGCACGGCCGCTTCAGTGAGATCAGTTCTTTGGCGGATAGATTGGCGACCGGGCCCTGTGATGGCATTTTTGCTGATCTGGGTGTTTCCTCGCATCAGATCGATACTGCGGGGCGCGGTTTCAGTTTTATGCAGGACGGGCCGCTGGACCTGCGCATGAATCCTGCAGAGGGCCGGCCGGCATCAGAGCTGGTGATGAACCTTCCGGCAGATGAGCTGGCGTCGATTTTTTATCGATTTGGCGAGGAGCGCTATTCCCGGCGCATCGCCGGAAAAATCGTTGAAGAGCGGCGCAAGCGTGAGCTGCTGAGCACGGCAGCGCTGGTGCAGGTGATCGAGATGGTGACGCCTCACAAGCAGCGCATCAAAACTCTGGCGCGGATTTTCCAGGCCCTGCGAATCGCCGTGAACGACGAGCTCGGCGAGCTGGAACGATTTCTTGCAGACGGCTTCAAGCTATTGAAGCCATTTGGGCGCATGGTTCTTTTGACATACCATTCCCTGGAAGATCGCATTGTCAAACATTTTTTTGTGGACAAAGCGCGTGCCTGTATCTGCCCGCCGGAGGCGCCGGTCTGTGTCTGTAACCATCATCCCGAAGCACGGATTTTGACGCGGCGGCCTGTGTGCGCTGGGGCTGAGGAAGTTGCACGCAACCCGAGGGCGCGCAGCGCAAAACTGCGCGCGGCAGAGAAAATCGCGGAAACGGAAATCAGATAATCATGCCGGCACAAAAGAAAAAAACACAGTCCCGCAAGAGGAAGACCATGGCGCGCGGACGCAGGAAACGCAGCGCTGAAGCCAAAGTCGGCTTCGGTTTGTTGTGGGTGCCTGTGATGCTGTTCTTCTTGCTGCTCTCCGGGCTGTCGGTTTTTTACATCTGGGAGCGGATCAAACTGCGCGAAATCAAGCGTGATATCGTCACCCTCGAACGCGCGCGCCGGCAGATTTATGAGGAAAACCAGCAATTGAAAGCGCAAACCGAACAGCTTGCCAGTTACCGCAGAATTTACAAAATCGCCACTGAGCATTTCGGCTACATCGAACTGAAACCAAAAGTCATCATTTCGCCTGAGTGAGCAGCAACCTGGAGCACACGCCGTTGCCATGATCGGTGCTTACAGGGCTGGCCCAAATCCCGATATCTGTCACTCCGGCCAGGCGCTGCGAAGTGCCGGAATCTCATCTTTTCAGGCACGTGCCAGAGTCCGGGAGATTCCGGTCTTCCCCTGCGGGAAATCGGAATGACAGTTCTGGGGTCGGCACGTGTTGTTGTCAGGCGGTCTTGTTGAAATGATGCAACCATGCTGAGTTAAGTGGATACCCGGAGGATAACCCGGTTAAACAGTGTTCAAGCCTAATTTTTGAATAGATGAATCTATCAGTTTATGGCACGCAAAAAAGCCCGGAAAAAGGCGCGTAATTCAAATCGTGGAGATCTGCGCATGCTGCTGGCTGCATCCATGTTGATGCTGTTCGCAGCGGTGATCGTTCTGCGACTTCTCTACATTCAACTTTGGGAGAGAAGCAGGTACAAACAGATGGCTGACAGACAATACATCATCAAACTGCCCCTCGACGCACAGCGCGGCCTGATCTATGATCGCAATATGAACCTGCTGGCGTTGAATGAAGCCTGTATTTCCATCGGGCTGGACAAGAGCCAGATGGAAGGGACGGCAACACGGTATGCCCGTGAGCTCGCGCGCGTTCTGCCTGTGTCCGAAGCGCGTCTGCGCCGCCGCATCACCTCGGTGCGCAGCCATTTTCTCTGGTTGGTACGCCGCATCGATTCGGATTATGGTATCAAGATCGCGTCATTGCAGCTGCCGGGTATCCGGGTGGAAAAAGACACGCGCCGTAAATATCCACACCAGGACATCGGCAGCCACATCCTCGGATTTACCAATGCAGATAACGTCGGCATAGAAGGGGTGGAGCTGAGCTATAACTCTACTCTTGCCGGCCGTCCCGGCTGGAAGATCATCCAGCGCGATGGCCGCGGCCGCGCCAAACCTGAATTCGTCATCGACGAGCAGGAGCCACGGCAGGGTACGGATGTCGTGCTTACGATAGACTATATTTTGCAGACCATCGCCACCGAGGAGCTGCGTACCGCAGCACGGCAGTATAATGCGCGCAGCGGCAGTATCATCATCGCCGATCCGCGTACCGGCGATATCCTGGCGATGGCCAATACGCCGGGGTATGATCCGAACGCGATTTCCGACTCACCGGTTACTGCGCGAAAAAATCGCGCCATCACCGATGTGTTCGAGCCGGGATCGACGTTTAAAATCGCAACCTTTGCCGCGCTGCTGGAAGAAAAACACGTACGCGAAGATACCCTGCTGAACTGTGAAAATGGCCGTTACGTTGACAACGGCCGCACGATTCGCGATACCTCGCCGCATAAAATTCTCTCTGCAGCCGACGTCATGCGTTACTCGTCCAATATCGGCACCGTCAAGCTGGCGAAAATGCTCAGCAAGGATGAGATGTATGATATGGTACGCAAGTTCGGTTTCGGCAGCCGGACACGCATTGGACTCGAAGGCGAGACCCCGGGCATCGTGCACCAGCCGCGCGCATGGTCGTCGTACACGCGATCTTCCCTGGCTATCGGGCAGGAAATTTCCGTCAGTCTGCTGCAGCTCACCATGGCCTATGCAGCAATCGCAAATGGCGGTAAGCTGCTTAAGCCCAATATCGTGCGCGGTACCGTGAACCAAAACGGTCAGCTGGAAGAATGGCCGAATGCAAAGGTCGTTCGCCGGGTGATCAGCGAGAGCACGGCCGCTCGCCTGACCAGCCTGCTGCGACGCGTCGTCGATAGCGGCACAGGCAAGGCCGCACGCATCCCGGGTATTTCCATAGCCGGCAAAACCGGCACAGCGCAGAAACCGCGGGAAGATGGCAAGGGCTATTCAGACAGCGAATTTGTCGCTTCGTTTGTCGGTTTTTTTCCGGCTGAAAACCCGCGCTATCTGATCAGCATCATGCTCGATACCGATCGCCAGCACCAGTGGGGCGGAGCCAGCGCAGCGCCAACTTTTAAACGCATTGCCCAGCGCATTCTCATCGCGGACCGCAAACAGGAAAACTATACCGGGCTGTCACGCAAGCAGGCTGATGAAGCCGGAAAAATCGAGCACTCTGTCACAGTTGTCGATCGCATCGTGTTGCCGGATATGTCCAGCCGCCGTTTTGAAACAGCCCGTGCCGCGTTGCTGGATATGGGCCTGAAAGTCTCTGCAGACGGCGAGGGCGAGTTCATCCTCACCCAGAGCCCGGAGCCGGGAACGATCCTCACACGGGGCGATGAAGTGCACTTGCAGCTTTTTTCCGTCGTCGAAAGCGATGGCTATATCGAAATGCCTTCAGTGGTCGGTCTGTCGCTGCGCGAAGCGCTGAACCGGCTTGCGATCGAAAATATCGAACCCGTGGTTTACGGCAGTGGCCGGGTGAAGAGCCAGAAACCGCGTGCCGGTACCCGCGTGCGCGCCGGCATCCGCAGTATCATCGAATGCGATCCGCCGGCGTTCAAAGTCTCATCCGTGCTGAGGGCCGGCATGAAATGAAAACTATGGGCTGGACAATTTCGCAGGCTCTAGAAGCCTGGGATGGAGCTGCAGATGCGGTATCCTGCGACAAGGTGCTGCAGAACGAGCTTGCAGCCGTGGTCATCGATTCGCGCAAGGTTGTGCCGGGCGCTGTGTTCTGTGCCATCCGCGGCGAGCGCTTTGATGCCCATGATTTTATCGAAGAGGTTTTCAAGGCCGGGGCCCTTGCCTGCATCGTTGATAGAAAATGGTGGCAGCAGGCCGGCGATCAGCACCCCGGCCGCGCCTTTCTGGTCGTCGAAGAGACGCTGGCGGCTCTGCAGAGTCTGGCAACCGCATACCGCAGATTTCTCGCTCCGCATGTTCTGGCGATCACCGGCACGAACGGCAAAACTTCTACCAAAGAGCTGGTGGCCAATGTGCTCGAAACCGAGCGGGCTGTTTTTAGGACTGCCGGCAATTTGAATAACCACATCGGCGTGCCGCTGTCGCTTCTGGCCATGCGCCGGCCGGTCGCTGTCGCTGTTATCGAGATGGGTATGAACCACAGCGGAGAAATCGCCCGCTTATGCGAGATCGCCGAGCCGGAGTCCGGTCTGATCACCAATATCGGCCATGGCCACACCGAGTTTCTCGGCGGTGTCGAAGGGGTGCGCCGGGCGAAGCAGGAACTTTTTGACTGGCTGGCGGCACGCGATGGCCTCGCTTTTGTGAACGCAGACGATGCCATGGTCGTGCGCGCAGCAGCCGATTCCGGGGTGAAAAAACAGCTCACTTACGGTTTTTATAAACGGGCACAGGTGAGTGCTGAGGGTGTGCATGTGCAGGAAAACGGATGCGCCGCTTTTCGTTGGCAGGGACATAAAATCCAGCTCGGTGTTCCCGGCTTGCACAACGCTGCTAATGCCCTTGCTGCGGTTGCCGTGGGCAGGGCTTTTGATATCACGGCAGAGCACATCGTTTCGGCTTTGGCCGGGCCGCTGCAGATCGGTGGCCGTATGCGCCGGCTGGAGAGCGCGGGGCGTATCATTTTCGATGATACCTACAACGCCAATCCGGAGTCGATGCGTGCGGGTATCGAGCACATCGCCACACTACGCGCTTCCGGGCGGCGCGTGGCCGTGTTGGCGGATATGCTGGAGCTTGGCGAGCTGTCCGAACAGGCTCATAAGGAGGTGCTGGACTTTGCCCTCAATACCGGCCTGGATGCGGTTCTGCTGTACGGCCCGCAGATGCAGCATGCTGCTACAGCGATCGGCAGCGAAAAACTGCGCTGGTTTGCGGAAAAAAACGAGCTCGCGCATGCCCTGAAAGAGATCACCGCTGCCGGAGACATCATCCTGATCAAAGGATCGCGTGGCATGCGGATGGAGGAGGTCATCGATCTGCTGCGCAGTTCAAAAAACGGCAGTTGACGAAAAAGAAAGAGCGTGCCATGTTCTATTATATTTTTTATCCCCTGAGCTCCTATGTCTCGGGTTTCAATCTCTTTCAGTACATCTCTTTTCGTGCTGCATCAGCGGCGATCACCGCGCTTCTGATCAGTTTTATTTTCGGGCCGGTTGTGATCAGGCTGTTGCAGAGAAAACAGATCGGCGAGGAGATTCGTGCCGAAGGTCCGGAATCGCACCAGGCCAAAGCCGGCACGCCGACCATGGGCGGGATCATCATTCTCATCTCCGTACTGCTGCCCACACTCCTGTGGGCCAAGGTGATGAATATTTACGTTCTCATGGTCTTGCTGGCCACAGTCTGGATGGGGCTTGTCGGCTTCCTCGATGATTACCTCAAGGTCATCAAAAAGATGCCCAAGGGGCTGATCGGCAGGTACAAAATCGCCGGACAGGTTTCCCTTGGTATCATCATCGGGTTTGTCGTGCTCATGTCCTCCGAGTTTGATGGTGTGGCAACGCACACACAGGTGCCGTTTTTCAAGAATTTTGAGATCGATTTTGGCTGGCTGTACATCCCGATCGTTATTTTCGTGCTCACAGCCACCAGCAACAGCGTCAACCTCACCGATGGCCTCGACGGCCTGGCTATCGGACTGGTCGGAATTTCTGCCGCCGCCTGGGCGGTGATCGCGTATGTCACCGGCCGTGCAGACTTCAGTGATTATCTCAATATCCTCTATCTGCCGGGAGCGGGCGAGCTGACGATTTACTGCGCGGCACTCGTCGGCGCTTCTCTGGGATTTCTGTGGTTTAATGCTTACCCGGCGCAGATTTTCATGGGTGATACCGGAGCACTGGCTCTGGGCGGTGCCCTGGGCACCATCGCCATTTTGCTGAAAAAAGAGCTTTTCCTGCTCATCACCGGTGCGGTCTTCGTCGCGGAAACGCTGTCGGTGATCATCCAGGTCTGGAGCTACAAACATCGCGGCAAGCGTGTTTTTCGCATGGCGCCGCTGCACCATCATTACGAGCTGTCGGGCTGGCCTGAAACCAAAGTGGTGACCCGGTTCTGGATCATCGGTATTCTTTTCGCCCTGCTGACTCTGACGACGTTCAAAATTCGCTGACATGAGAAAAAAAATCTACAATATCGATTACGCTCTGCTCATGGCGGTTTTTGCTCTGCTGGCCCTCAGTCTGGCGTTTATCTACACAGCCAGCTCGACCAAGGCTCTGGAGCAATACGGCGATGATGCTTTTTTTCTCAAGCGGCAAATGCTGCGCATTCTGCTCGGTGCGATGATTCTCTACCTGACCATGCGCCTGGATTATCGCAAGCTGCTCCAGTTCGGCCCTGTGATGTTCTGGGCAGCGCTGACGTTGCTGTTTCTGCTGCAGCTCGGCCCGGACTCATGGGCGATTCGCGGAACACGGCGCTGGATTTCTATCGGCGGTTTCGTTTTTCAGCCTTCAGAACTGGCCAAGTTCGGCCTGATCCTCATGCTGGCCCGGCTGCTGACTATGAAGGACGCGGATTTGCGCTCCTTTACCGATGGCCTGCTGCCCAATCTGGTGTTGATCGGCCTGGCCTGCTTCGCGATCATAGTCGGACCGGATACCGGTACCAGCACCATGGTTTTTGCCATCGCCATGGCTATGATGTTTATCGCCGGGGCGCGGCTGCTGCATCTCATCGCCATCTCTGCTGCCGGTCTGACGGTTGTGGCTGCTGCTATGATGATTTTCCCCTACCAGCGCCGGCGGTTGATGAATTTCATCGAATCGTTTCAGGACGGCAGTCACATCGGCTGGCAGGTGAAGCAGTCCCTCATCAGCCTCGGAAATGGCGGCTTTGCCGGCATCGGCCTGGGTGAAAGTAAGCAAAAACTGCACTGGTTGCCGGACCCGTTTACAGACTTCATTTTTTCAATCGTCGGTGAAGAGCTGGGCCTGATCGGCACTCTGAGCGTGGTGGCGCTTTTTCTGGTCATCCTGTTCCGCGGCTTTCGCATTGCGCTGGCGTCCCAGGAAGCCGATGCCCGGCTGCTGGCGTCTGGCATGACGGTTTCGATCGTCCTGTACGCGTTCATGAACATCGCCGTCATCACCCATCTGATGCCGACAACAGGTATTCCCATGCCGTTCGTCAGCTACGGCGGGTCATCGCTGTTGATGAATATGTTTGCAGTCGGCGTTCTTTTGAATATCCACCAGCAGAACACGCTCAACCGCAGCCGCGTACGGCGAAAAGTGACCATGCGCAATCGTTCGAAAACTTATGCGTTCGGGTTGTAACTATGCGAGTCGTCATTGCCGGAGGAGGGACGGGCGGCCATCTTTATCCCGGCCTTGCCCTGGCCCAGGCAGTCCTCCGTCGCCATCCGGAAGCAGATATTCTGTTTATCGGGACTGAACGCGGGCTGGAGAGCCGGGTCGTGCCTGCGCATGGATTTGCCCTGTACACTCTCAGTATTCGCGGCCTGCAGCGCAGTCTGAGCATGCAAAATCTGCTGTTCCCGTTCCGGCTTGCGGCCAGTCTTATCAGAAGCGTCCTGAAACTGTCTGCCTTTAAACCGGATCTCGTGATCGGCACAGGCGGATATGTCGCCGGGCCACCGCTTTTTGCCGCAAAACTGTTGCGCATTCCGGCGGTGATTCAGGAGCAGAACAGCTATCCCGGTCTTGTCAACCGTCTTCTCGGCAAGCGGGTTGACGCGGTCTTTCTCACTTTTGCGGCTGCCCGGCCTTTTTTTACCGGGCAAAAAAATATTTTCATCACCGGCAACCCCGTGCTCATGGGCCGCGCGCAGAAAAGCCGGGAGCAGAGTTGTCAAGAGCTGGGGTTTGATCCGGCACGAAAGACACTGCTGGTCTTTGGCGGCAGCCAGGGTGCAAAGCGCATCAATGAGATTGTTGCCGGTGCACTCGCACAGATTTTTCAGCTCGATGAGGTGCAAATCATCTGGATTGTCGGGCCGGCATGGCAGAAAACGTGGCAGCACCTCGAAGCAGAGCATGGCGGCCGTCTGCGCGTTCTCGGTTATGTCGATGATATGGCCTCGGTGTACACTATGACGGATCTTGCGGTGTGTCGCGCCGGTGCCATGACCATTTCTGAACTCACATTGTTCGGAATACCGGCAATTTACATTCCCCTGCCGGGCGCGACAGCGGATCATCAAACCGCCAATGCACGGGCGGTTGTTGCGGCCGGCGGCGGCCTGATGGCAGCTCAGAGCGAGTTGAGTGCAGAGAAGCTTGCTGCGATGGTGACGGCTGTTTTGACTGATGAAGAGAAACTGCAGGCGCTGGCACAGGGGGCGCAGGAAATGGCGCGTCCAAATGCTGCGGAAGAGATTATCAGCCGTTGTGAAGAGCTCATGCCCAAGCACCGAGTTCAGAAATAAAATTTGCAGAAAGCAGCCAGCCTGGTTTGATAGGGCATAATTAGAGCGCTGCTGTACCACGGAGTTGAATTTTAGAGATGATCGCGGGTGCCTGCAATGCGCAGCAGTGTTGCGGTAAGAAGTTACGTTTTGCGGGTTCAGCCCGGATGTTGTTGCGTGTACCGCATCAGCGAAGTTGAGTACAGATCAGTCAATTTTTCAAGCAGAGAGGTCTGAGGAGATGTCCACCGGGAAATATGTTTTTATCCTGACCAGCGCGATCTTAATTCTGCTGCATGTCAGCGTGTGGATTCAGGACAACCATGCTTTTTCCGTTCGTGAGATCCGCATTGCCGGCGCCTCCCTTGTGACGGATGAGGAAATACTCGCAGCAGCGAAAATCGACATCAGTTCACCGATCATGGACGCCAACGTTGAAAACATCCGCAAGCGTTTGTTACGTGGCTTGCCACAGGCTAAGGATGTGCGCGTGGCGCGCATTTTTCCCAGCACCATCCGCATCGAGCTGAAAGAGCGTGACCCGATCGCCATAATCCTCGATAATGGCATCTGGGGCGTCGATGCCGAAGGTGTGTTGCTGCCTCGTTTCAGCGCCCGGCACGGGTTGGACTATCCGGTGATCACCAATATTCGCCTGCAAAAATATGTCCCCGGCGAGAAGGTCGATAACGCAGGCTTGACGTCTCTGGTTCGTTTTTTAGGCGAGCTGCGTACGGTGAATCCTGCTCTCTATGCCGGTATCTCTGAGGTCACGATCGACGATATGGTCGGTGTCCGCCTGGTCATGCTCGATGACAACGTACCGGTTCTGATGGGCCATGACCGCCTGCTGAAGAAGTGCAAAGATCTGGAAATCGCCTGGAATTTTCTGCTGAACTCAAGGAAAACGGCTTCTATAAAATATCTCGATCTGCGCTACCGGGATCAGATCATTTTGAAGAAGAAGGCATGACCTGAACAGTTTGTGAGGTGATCCGGATTCCCTTGTACAAAGGGCATGTTCATGAACAAAACGGGATAAAAAAATAAGCCAAATTCCGCCGGTACATTTTCCGGCGCCCGGTCTGGTTATCCACTTAACTCAGCACATCACGTGCCTGCTCCAGAACTGTCATTCCGGTTTCCCCGCAGGGGAAGACCGGAATCTCCCAGACTCAAGCACGTGATCAAAAAGATGAGATTCCGGCACTGCGCTTCGCTTGGCCGGAATGACACATGCCGGTCACTGAGCCGGGCCCGGTTTGCTGAGTTAACTGGATACCCGGAGGCGCCCGGCGGTAAAGCATACATTTTCTTTGCTCCACGCAGTGGTGGAGCTTTTGGTCAGCAAAAACAGTAATACGATAATTCATCCCGCAGCAACCAGTGCGGGACCAACACTCAGTCAGCGATCAGGAGGTGGGGGCATGACAAATGATTATATTTGTGCCCTGGACATCGGTACCACTAAGATCTGCGCATTGATTGCGGAGCTCGACGAAAACGATGAGATCAAGATCGTCGGCCTGGGGACAGCACCTTCGGAAGGGCTGCGCCGCGGTGTCGTCATCAACCTTGAAAAAACAATTCAAGCGATCGTCAGTGCCAAGGAAAAGGCCGAGAACATGGCGGGAGTGGAAATTGAGGCAGTTTATGCCGGCATCGCCGGAGACCACATTCGCAGCGTCAACGGCCGCGGCGTGGTTGCGGTCACAGGTGAAAATCATATCATCTCACAGGCGGACAAAAACCGGGTTATCGATGCGGCCAAGGCTGTAGTGTTGCCTTTTGACCGCGAGATGATCCACATTTTGCCTCAGGAATTCATCGTCGATGACCAGCGCGGAATCGATGATCCCATCGGCATGTCTGGTGTGCGGCTCGAAGCAGAAGTGCACATCGTCACCTGTGCCGTGACGGCAGCGCAAAACATCTGGCGCAGCATCGAGGGCGCCGGCATGGGAGTGATGGACCTGGTACTGGAGCCACTGGCGAGCAGCTATTCCGTGCTTTCACCGGATGAAAAAGATCTCGGAGTCGTGGTCATCGATATGGGAGGCGGTACCACGGATATCGCCATGTTTTACGAGGGCTGCATACGCCACACGGCGATCGTCAGCCTGGGCGGGCGCAATGTAACCAATGACATCGCCCACGGCTTGCGCACACCGCTGGACAGTGCGGAGAAGATCAAGGTTGAGCACGCTTCGGCAATCCATACCGAGGGTGATCGGGAGGAGTTCATCGAAGTCATGGGGGTTGGTAGCCGGGTTTCGCGCAAAGTTCCGCGCAGCACCCTGGTCGATATCGTTCAGCCGCGCCTCGAGGAGATGCTCTCTCTGGCCAATAACGAGCTGCGCAAGTCGGATTATATCAACCTGATGACAGCCGGAGCGGTGTTGACAGGTGGCGCAGCGATGATTCCGGGCACGGTTGAGCTGGCCGAAGAGATCTTGCAGATGCCGGTGAAACTGGGCTCCCCGAGCGGTCTGAAATCTGTCAGTGATGAAATCAATCAGCCGATCCATGCTACCGGCGTCGGCCTGATTCTCTATGGTAAGGAAAACAACGCCACGATAGAAGGGCCTTTTGGCATCAGCGAATCCCATGTTTTCGAGAAAATCATCGAGCGCATGAAACGCTGGTTTGGAGCCGGCGGGGCCTGAGAGATTGTTGCTTTACGGTTGAAATAAAAAACACAGCCAACCCGACGTGCACAAAGGAGAAGCATGGTCACTCTTCCGGAGTCCGTCAGCATGGGAAAAATCTGGAAACGATGGTGCGCTATCGGCGCACGGCATGGCCGGGTTGAGCAGCCAGCACACATAAAAGCAAGGAGTCAGCCATGAACCTGAGATTCAATTTCGAAGAAGGAAACAGCACGACAGCCCGTATGAAGGTCGTCGGTGTCGGTGGCGGCGGTTGTAACGCCGTCAACCGGATGATCCAGGCCAACCTCGTTGGCGTGGAGTTTATCAGTATCAATACGGATCTGCAGGCACTGGAAGTCGCGAAATCTAAAACCCGCATTCAGATCGGCCGCACTCTGACGCGCGGACTCGGCGCCGGTGCTGATCCGGAAGTTGGCCGCAGAGCCATCGAAGAAGACCGTGACGCTGTTGCCGAAGCACTGGATGATTCTGATATGGTGTTTATCACCGCCGGCATGGGCGGCGGAACCGGTACAGGAGCCGCACCGGTCGTCGCTGAAATTGCCCGCGATATCGGCGCACTGACAGTCGGCATCGTCACCAAGCCGTTTATCTTCGAAGGCCAGAAGCGCAGCACACGCGCTGCAGAGGGTATCGCTGATCTGAAAGACAAAGTCGATACCCTGATTGTGATCCCGAACCAGCGTCTGCTCGATGTCGTTGCCAAAGATACGCCTCTGGCCCAGGCCTTCCAGACTGCTGACGATGTTCTCCTGCATGCCACCAAGGGAATTTCTGATTTGATCACGATCCCGGGCCTGGTCAACCTCGATTTTGCTGATGTCAAAACAGTGATGCGAGAAATGGGCGATGCCCTGATGGGCTCTGCGCTGGCTTCCGGAGACAATCGTGCGGTTGAAGCTGCCAGACTGGCAATCGCCAGCCCGTTGCTGGAAGATGTTTCCATCTCCGGTGCTCAGGGCGTTCTGGTGAACATTACCGGCGGCGAATCGATGTCACTGCACGAAATCAATGACGCTGCCTCCGTCGTCTCGGAAGAAGCCGGTGACAACGCCAACATTATCTTCGGCGCTGTCATCGATCCTCAAATGGACAGCGAGCTGCGTGTGACCGTCATCGCCACGGGATTCAACAGCCACCCGGGTTACAGCAAAAACAGCTCAGCGCGGCATCTGAACCTGCTCAATCGCAATCCGCACGATCTTGAAATCCCGACCTATCAGCGCAAAACCACGCCGGACAAACCCGCTGATCCGGATGCGGAAAAGGCTCTCTATGATCTCGATGATCTGGAAGCACCGACCTACATCCGCAGGCGCATGAAGGTTTGATGTGCACGCCGGCTGCAGGGTCTGCTGTGGCCGGCTGTCGTTCCCGTGGAGCAGTGTATTATCTGAACATCCGGTTTGCTGCTTTTTCCGTTCCGGCCGAAGCGCACCCGGGTCTTGCAATCTCCTCAGCCCGGGAGCTCTCTCGTGTTCAGCACTCGCTGCTCTGCAAGATTACTAAATTTTTCAGCCACACAGCGCGCTGATGCCTCCCTGGGATGGCTGTGAACAGGGTTTCTTTTGGGGTAAGGATCCACCGGCTGAAGGCTGCCCGGCGTTTGCGGGTTGCATCCGCGACTTTCTGCAAACGCCGCAGACTTCTCCGGCAACTCCTGCGATTGCTGGCTGGGCCCGGATTGACATTTTCTCCTCATGCTGACCAGTTACACTGGCTGACCAATGGGTGATGCTGTTTCGGCATCACCCATTTTTTATGCTACTTTCCTTTAGCGATGAGTCGGTTTTCTCCTCTCCCGTCGCTCTCATCTGTTCCACTGCTGACAGTTTACCATAGTGACACAGCAAGCATGGGACGGTGCCCTTTGCCTGCCTGCAGTCCTGAAACAGTAAACTGCTTTGCTTGCCGGAACATTCTGGGGCTTTCTCACCGGCAGGTTCTCTCTGCCCGGCCTGATAACTGTAGAAATTTCTTCACTCCCCGTACTGATCTTCCGCATTGATCAAAACTGTGTGTATCTATAACGGACATTGAAATTGCCGTGGCGGGATCATCGTCTCGCTGCTCCTGTTTTATTTTGTGTATCAGGTGTAACACTGTCTCAGAATGAAGCGCTCAATCAGACATGAGTGGTATGTTGGTATCGGATTGTTTGTAGAATATTCTGTGGTTATAACTCTTGTAATATTAATCGTTTAATGTTTGGTGTGGAAAATTTCTTTCCAGTGTATAATCCAATTGTAGAAACAGGCATATTGTTTGCTTGAAGCCATGGATACATCGCAGGCTGCGCAAAAAAGCACCAAGGGACTGGAGCTCTTCAGGGCAAGCTATCTTAACCCTCATTACATCAGGTGGTATGGCCGGGCATTCAGCATAAAACCGGCTGTGCTGTGGATTTCAACTCTCAGGCAAAGAGGGGTGTATGGTAGAGAAAACAGTTTCACGGTCGCAGTATCAACAAAAAAATGGTTCCATCATCGAGACAGCACATCACTCACAATTGCGCGAATTAGGATACGACAGGTATCAGAACCTTCTGCTGGCAGGCGGTAATCAACTGGCTGCTCTCCCCGGACATAGCGAACCGGTTCTCACAGAAAAAGATGTTAAGATGCAAAAAATTCTCGGCAAATACCTCTTGTCGCCGGCGTTTCTCGTCAGCAGCTTGAGCGTGATGCTTTTCTTCCCCGAGAATCTGGTGCGCAAAATCATGGCGCCTTTTGCGAATTTCAGCTTTTGGGAAAAAATCGGCAAGCGGGTTTTTGATATTTTCGGCTCGCTGCTCGGTTTTATCTTTTTATCGATCTTTTTCTTCATCATACCGATAATCATAAAACTCGACAGCCGTGGCCCGGTGATTTATCAGCAGCGCCGGGTTGGCTTGAACCACCGATTCAAGGATCGCCGGATCGTCAGCCTTGAGGTGGATCATGAGCGCAGGCGCGGTGAACGCAGGAAGGAAGACCTCTTTGGCCGGCCTTTTATGGTCTATAAGTTCAGGACTATGACGCAGGATGCCGAAAAGAAAAGTGGGGCCATGTGGGCGCAGGAAAATGACCCCCGCATCACCAATGTCGGCAGAATTCTCCGTTTTACACACATAGATGAAATCCCGCAATTTTTTAATGTTCTTTGTGGCGAGATGTCTCTGGTCGGTCCGCGTCCGGAGCGTCCCGAAATCATGACCCGATTGGTCAAGGACGTACCGAATTTCCCCAAACGGTTGCAGGTCAAGCCCGGTATCGCCGGTATCGCCCAGATCGTTTGTGGTTATGATGCGACGATCGATGATGTGAAGCAAAAGTTGCGATATGATATGGCCTATGTGAGAAATCATTCTCTCAAGGCTGATATTGCCATTCTTTTTCAGACACTTTGGGTAATCATCCGGGGCAAGGAAGTCCTTGACTCATAATCTTACCACCAGGTACGGAGGTTTTTCAAGAATGAATACGATACGTACGAGCGTACTGCTTGCAGGTCTGCTGCTTGGAATAGCTGGCGTCGGCGTGCAGGCACAGGATGACGATGCGCTTACCAGGATCATCACCAAACCGAACGGGGCTATGGTCTATCTGGATGGCGAATATCGCCTGGCCGGCCGGGCGCCTTATTCGCTGGTTCACGCCCTGAGCGGTACATATAAAATCAAAGCAACGATGCCTGGGTATGAAAACTATGAGACCACATATAATTTCAATCAGGGACGGCCGCGAAAGCTGGCGATCAAGCTGACCAAAAAGACCCGCTTTCGCGCCATGATGCGTTCGATGTTTTTCCCGGGCTGGGGACAGCACTATTCCGACCTGCGTAAAAAAGGGTTTTTTATCGGAGTGTTGCAGCTCGCTACCGTAGCTCAGATCGTCAAGGCGGACTCTGAATACCAGAAAGCTGTGACTGCCTATAACACAGCGGTTCAGAACTTTCAGGCCAACGGCAACAGTGCGGCAACACGCGATGAACTCCTGCGTGAGGTCAGTGTGGCACAGGCCCTTGTCGATGAGAACTTCGAGACGCGCCGCAAGACGATTCTGATCGCGGCAAGCGTCTATGTCTATAATCTGCTGGATGCCTTGATTTTCTTCCCATCCTACCACAAGACAGGCCTTGGAGTTGCTGTCGGCATGACCGGGGACAGCGCCAATCAAACAGTTATGACCCTTGGCCTCAGGATGAAGTTCTGATTTTTCGGTTGAATCAAGACGATTGACCGCAGGGCTTGAAATCCGATAACGCCTTCAGGTTTAATCAGGAAAGGAATTGTCAGGGATGACCAATCACGACTGGTTTGAAACCGCACCGCATAATTCTTCCACAGTAGTCAACAGTAATGTTCAGGATGGTCATTGCCTCACGCTATGGCACCGGATGCGTGAGTCAATTTATTATGGAGTTTAAGGAAATGGACAGATTCTATTCATGGATTGAATATAAACCCGTACTTTTGGCCGGGTTGATGTTGTTGCTTGCTCTTGCCAGCTGTGATAAAAAGCCGACCGGGATCAATGTCACCGATTCAACGTTTCCCCCCAAGCCCACCAGTCTGACCATCAAAGTCGGAGATGGCCAGATCACCCTGCAGTGGCAGGTGGAAAAGCCGGAAGTGATCCGCAAGTTCAATGTCTATCGCGGTGACAGCCTCAACGCCACCTATCTGTTTCTCGATTCGACACTGACGACGCAATATACCGACAGGGAAGTGCAGAACGGGCGGGAGTATTTTTATCGCGTCACCTCTGTCAATACCAGCGGGCTGGAGAGCTTGTCCTCGGATCCGATCTCAGCAAAAGCCAATGTTTATGCGATCAATATCGAAAATGGTGCAGAGTACACAGCTTCGCGGCAGGTGACCATAGATGTGACCGCTCCGACTGGAACGACGTTTATTACCCTGAGCAACGATTCCAGCTTCAGCGGTGCTACGCCACAGCCGTTTCAGTCGCCGATATCCTGGACACTCTCCCTCGGTGATGGCCCCAAAACAGTCTATGCCAGGTTTCGCGATCCTGATGGCAATGAAACTGCGGCTTTTGTGCAGGACCAGATCACCCTCGACACTCAGGCAGTTATCCGCAGTGTGACGGAGAATACCAACGGCCAGTCCAAACGCGCTGGTGATGTTATCCATTTTACCCTCAATGCCGGCGAAAGCGGTGGCACAGCCATGGTGAGCATTGTGGACGGGCCGCAGGAGATCATGTTGTACGATAACGGCAGCAATGGCGACACGACACCGGATGACGGCCTGTATGAGGTCGATTATACAGTGCCGGATGATGCTGATGTTTCCCAGGCTAAAGTCAGGGGCAGCTTTACAGATCGGGTCGGCAATGTAGCCGCGGTTTATACCGCATCGACACGTGTCACCATTCTGAAAGAACCCGCTGCAGTAACAGCTTTTATCCCGACGACAGAAGGCGACGGCAAAACCAGTCTGCGCCTGACATGGAGCGCATCACAGGATGCACATGATTTTTCCAATTACTCGATCTATCGCCGCACCGAGCCGAACGTAACCGACGAGAACGGCAAGCTGGTGACGACGATCACTTCGGTTTCGGTTACGAGCTATGTCGATGGCGGTCTGGCAGCAGGGACGACATATTACTACCGGATTTACGTGTTCGACAAAACCGGGCTGAAAGCCGCCAGCAACGAAGTGGTCGGTCAAACCGTTCCCGAGGAGGCTCCGACCGCAGTTGTCGCCTATACACCGCTTCGGCTCGACGATGGCACCGTGCAGGTGACCTGGACGCAGAACTCCGACACGGATTTTGCCAGCTACAGAATTTTCAGATCGACGAGCCCAAACATCACCACAGCTTCGACTCTGCGCAGCGTGATTCTGGAGCAGACCACGACTTCCTATATCGATACAGGCACACAGCCGGGCACGACATATTACTACAAAGTATATGTTTTTGATGCTGCAGGCAACCAGACCGGCAGCAACGAGGTGAGCATCACCCTGCCTGAGGACGCGCCTCCTGCCGCGGTCGTGCTGTCGCAACCCACACCTGTCGATTCTACCGGCATGCGCCTGACCTGGTCACAAAGTCTTGAATCGGATTTTTCTTACTATAGCGTGTACCGTTCACAGACCAGCCCGGTGGATACCACCGCAGCGCCGATTGTGATCCTCAATGCAGACCCGACACGCACCGAATATACTGATACTGGCCTGACGCCGCGCACGACCTATTTCTACCGCGTTTTCGTTGTCGATAAAAGTGGGCAAAAAGCAGGCAGTAACGAAGTCCGTGGTGAAACCCGATGAAGGCAAAAGCTAAGACGGCTGAGGTCAATTACCTGGAAACCAAGAGTAGGGACGCGATAATGAATCTGATGAAACGTTGTGCCAGGCTTTTTCTGATATCCGGCCTGCTTCTCAGTGTGCACATCCGCACTGCGGCTGCACAGGAATATGTTCTGGAACCCGGAGACAAAATCGGCATCACATTTTGGCAGCAGCCGGATCTGAACATGGAAACGCGCATCGATGCCAGCGGCAAAATCGATGTTCCTGTGGCCGGACGCCTTACGGCAGCAGGCTTGACGATTTCGCAATTAAGCGCGAAAATTGTCGAACGAATCGGTTTATATAACCGCAATATTACACAAGCGCTGGTACAGGTATTAGAGTATGGCAGCAAAAGAATTTATATAACCGGAGCCGTTGCTCTGCCCGGCATCCACACATTTGAGGTGATGCCGAACGTCTGGGAAGCGATTTTGCAGGCAGGCGGCCCGCTGGAAACAGCAAAACTCGACAAGGTTACCATTGTTCGGGGCGGGGAAGTCAACGGTCAGGTCATTCCGGTCGATCTCAAGGCGTTTTTTGACCAGAGTGACCTGACTAAGCTACCGGAATTGCGACCCGGGGATAACATCCACGTGCCCGGTGGAACCGCTGGCGCCGCAGCCGGTGGCGCGGGAGGAGCTGCAGGCGGTGGTGGTGCTGCAGTGGCTTCGAGTGGCGGTTTGTTTCAGCGCAATCAGGTCATCTATATTTATGGCCAGGTTGTGGTTCCGGGACGGTATGAGATTGAGAAGGATATGGATATCCTGCAGGCATTGATCCTTGCCGGAGGTCCGCTTTTCATGCTGAGGGCGAGTGGAGCAGGTCCGACGATAGAACCGGACATGAAACGTGTCAAGGTCATCACCCACGGGCCGGAAGGGCCTCTGGTTTATGAGGTCGATCTCGAAAACTACTCCAACGAGGCAGTCCCATACCCGCTGAAAATACGTCCCGGAGATACGATCTACGTTCCGCGTAAGGAGAGCTATACCAAGTTTATCATTTCGACTTCACTTGGTGCTGCGATTACCGGTACGGTTTCGATTTTGGTCTCTTTCTTTTTACTGGATAAGCTTTTGTATCCTGATGAAGCAGCTCGTACCAGACGGTAAATTCAAGAGTTCATGATCGGCCTTGTAGCGAGGAACAGATCACAGATGGTAGTGCAAGAAACAATGGGTAGCTATAATGGAAGGCTTTGATTTCAGGGCAATTTTACAGATTCTCTCACGCAGAAAATGGGTGATCATCATCCCGTTGCTTGTTTCCAGCGCAATTGGAGCCTATCTGCTGAAAACGGCTGTGCCGATCTATCACAGCAAGGCGACGATCATGCTCGGCAAGGTTTTTACGCTCACAGACGGCATGACGCGTATGTTGCCCGGAGTTACGGCTCAGAACCGGGTGCGTTTGCGTGATAATCGGGAGACGATTCTAAAAGAACTGAACAACAGGAAAATCCTCGAAAAAGTGCTCAAACGCGTCGGCAAAAAGCCCTCGCCCAAGGTCATCGAAAAGGCCAAGGAGCTGGTTAAGAATAATCCCGATTTGCCGCTTGATCAGGCGATTCTGTCGCTGCAGATTGCGAGTCTGACCAAGAGCCTGACTCTGGATTTTCCGCGTCGTGGTGAGTATTTCGAAATCGGCGCCAAGTCCAAAAGCGCCAAGGAAGCCTATCTGATCACCAGTGCCCTTGCTGATCTGTTTATCGAACAGAATCTGCTTCAGGAAATCAGCCGGCTGCAAGGTACTGCCTCTTTTGCCTCTGAGCAGATGGAGTTTTATGCCCGAAAGCTGCAGGAAGCAGAAGCCAAGTTGCGGGATTTCAAACGATCAGCAGCGCAGGTCACGACCCAGGATCAGCCTGTAAATACGGAGAATCTTACCCACGTACAGAAACTGATCAAAACTCTGGAGCTGGAAAAATCAGAGAAAATCGATGACCTGAGTTTTATCGATTCTCAGCTCAAAGGGCTTGTCTCTGAAATCAGGCTGAAAAAAACGCGCAAAGCAACGCGACTGCGCGCGCAGTTGATCGAGAAGATGTCCAAGTATGCTGAGCTGATGATCACGCATACCTGGAATTCGGGCGAGGTTATCCGTCTGAACGATGAGATCGTCGCTTTGAAAGAACAGCTTGCGAATGAGATTAAAGTCAACGGTGCGCGGGATCTGGTTGCTACTTTTACGCCCAGAGAAATCGAACTGGCTACCCAACGCGAGATCATTCAGACCGAGATCGATCTGATCAACCAGCAGATCAAGACGTTGTCGAACCTGGTCCGTTTGTTCAAAGACCGGCAGACGGAAATACCCATGCAGGATATTCAACTGGCCAAGCTGCAGGCCGATGTGGAAAAATATCGCGAGCTGCACCGGACTTTTCAGGATCAGGTCAACAGCGCCAAGGTGCGTGAAGCCATGCAGCGCACGGAAATCAAAATTCGCTACCAGATCATCGATCCAGCACAGATTCCGGTTGCTCCTTTGAGCTCCGACTCGATGAAAACGATTATCGTTGTGATTTTTGGCGGTCTCGGCTTTGGTGCTGCGCTGACATGGGCGCTGGAGTTCATGGATAACTCCTACAAATCGATCGATGATGTTGAAGAGTCCCTCGGCCTGGCAGTACTCGGTATTGTTCCAAAGCTGAGTATGGCTGAACCGCAGAAGAAGAAAAGGAAATGGGCATTCCCGGTCGTGGCCTTTTCAGTCGTCGTGGTCATTGCCGTGGTTATTGTGATCATGAAATAACCCTGCTCCTGTTGCAGAAGACGGAGGAAGACGGGAAAAGGGTGCTGGTATCTTCAGGGGGGAGCGCCTGTGAAGGCAGGGGATGTGGATAAAAGGATTTTGTTCAGCTTAATTCATCAAGTATGCACTAAGGACAAGGATATCAGGATAACTGGAAAATCATAATCCAAAAAAACAATCTTAACTTATATTTATCAATGGTTTGATCGAAATAGTTTCGTCGAGCAAACTTGTTTATGTATCCCGGTTTTCTTTGGCCGGGCGCTGATTTGTGGACAAATCAGACTTAGAGAGCGCGTTCTGTCAACTTTCTGTTCCATGTCGCCACTCAGAGAGATGACAGCATTTTTCAGATTTTTTTACTGACTCACATTCAAGCGGTGGGGAATAGATTTGAGCGAAGAAAACAGATTGGTCTATTCGGTTGAGGTAACCGCAGACAAGATTTACATCATCCACCTCAAGGATGTCTTCGATGCCTCGACAGTTGAAGAATTCGAGCATGTTCTGGAGTATCTGATTGCAAGGGGCCAGTATCGCCTGATCATCGATCTGACACGTGTTGAATTTATCAGTTCAGCGGGGTGGGGAATTTTTACCGCGGAGCTGAAGAACTGTCACGATAACGAAGGCGATATCATGATCGTCGGTATGCAGCCTGATGTTGAAGATGTCTATATGCTGCTCGAGCTGGACACGATCATGTCTGCCTACGAGTCGGTCGAAGCCGGTCTGGCTGCCATGCGCGAGAAGTTCGGTCTGCCCGGGGTACAGGAGCAGGCTGATGAGCCGGTGGAACCGGAAACCGATCAGGCCCCGGCTGATGATTCCGTGCGTGCCCGGGCTGATGATGCCGATGCCGGGCAGGATGACGCAGAGCAGCAGGAGAGTGTCGCAGAGACCGATGGGCAGACGTCCGAAGCAGGGGAGCCTGCAGCAGAAGCAGATAAGCCTGCTGCAGATGATGTGGATGGAGCTCCTCGTGCTGAAGATGAGCCCGCGCCGGCAGCCGGCGAGAAAGACGAAAAAGAAAGCAAGTACACATACATTACCGAAGAAACAGATGAACTGGACGAGGGTGCAGAGACCCTGCAAGCCACAGGAGGCGAGACCGGACGCGAAACGGATACTGCTACTGAAGTTGATGCTGACGTAAATTCTGAAGAAGATGTTCTTCCGGAGCAGAAGCTGAATGGAGTCCATGAGCAGGCTGAGGAAGCTACAGCATCCCCGGCCCCGACGGAGGACGATAGCGCTCCCATCACCATGGAACCGACCAGGCTCAACGGTCATCCGGACGATGTACCAGCTGTTGAGGATGAAGCCGATCAGGAGACGGTCGAGGAGCAGGATGGGGACGAAGCTCCCGAGGAAGAGCCCGGCAGTGTCAGCCCCTTCGATGAAACCACAGACCCCTGGCCTACTGAAGAGTTTCTGGCCAGCGATGCTGGTGCTGCAGTTAAGGATGAGAGTCCGGATGATGACGAGCAGCCGGTACAGAGCCAGCGCCGGCGCAGGCTTTCGTATCGTGCTCACCGCCAGGCCCGCTGGCAGGGCACTGCAGCCGGAGACAGTGCAGCCGCTCCGGCAACCGGGCCCGTCATCGATAGCGGTCGGACTGATGAAGAAAATCAGGTTTATCAGGCCGGTGACCCGGTGGCAGAAGGGAATCCCCTCGATACAGCCTTTTATGAGCTCGAAGGAAATATGGACCCCTCGGGTGAGCTGATTCCGGATTTTTCGCATGATCCTTTACTGGAGAAGATCATCAGCGTGGTCATAGCCAACCCCACATTTGGCCCCAGCCTGATTCGCAATATGCTGATCAGCATGAACCTTGCTGATAAATCTCTGACGCGTTCGATGGTGTACCGTAAGCTGGCGGAAGTCAACCTGAGCACGCGGGCGCGCCGCATCGTTTTTGCTGAATCTAACAGACTGTAAATATTGCGTTTCTGCTTGCCCAATACTGCAAGGACGTAGTACTTTTTTTACCAAAAAGTGAGAATGGACTATGGGTGAATTTGTTTTTAATGATATTATTCGTTCTGATAAGGGAGAGTATTTTCTCAAGACCGGAAACAGCACATATCAGAATCGCATCATTTCTTCTTTTTTCAGAAATGGCACGCTGATTGATTCCCAATATGAGAGTTATGACCCCGCAGTATCTGATGAAACTCTGCTCAATTCAACACGCCGGTTCCACGAAGAGAAAAAGGCGGAAGTCCAGTCCCTGCTCGGGTTGGCTGAAAAGCTGAAGGACTCTGATCAGGCGACGACCAAGAATATTCTCGGTCTTGCTTTTTTACGCCGTGGCATGTTTGACGAAGCGATCAATGAATTTGAAGAAGCCATCGTACTCGATCCGGATAATTCAGCGATCTACAACAATCTCGGCAAAGCCTATATCGGTGTCGATAAGATCGAAGATGCGACGCGGGTGCTCGAACAGGCTGCAGAAATCAGCCCGAATTTTGCCGACATTCACAACAACCTCGGTTATGCCTACCTCAAACAGGAGTTCTGCAAAAAGGCGGTCGAGCATTTTGAAAAAGCGGTTGAGCTCAACTCATATTATGCCGAGGCTTTTTATAACCTGGCGCTGGCGCTGGTTTTGAATGCGCATAAGCGCGAAGACTTCAACCTGTCCGTCAACTGCTATACCAAGGTTATGGACAACATGGAGAAGGCTTTCCGCATCAACCCGAACTACCGCAATGAACATTTCGAGCGTGGTGAGGAGTTTTTGCGCCAGAAGGATTACCAGCAGGCTTTTCACGAGTTTGAAAAAGGCGGGCGAGGCGTTCTCAAACCCGATGATCTGTCCTTTATCATCGATTTTTATTTGCGTATCATGCACAGTGATGGCAAGAACTTGAAGAGCAGCATCATCTGGAAGCATATCCGCCAGCTCGAGGAAATGCTCAAAAAGTATCCCAACTATGCTGATTTGTACAACCATCTCGGTGTTGCTTATGTGATCATGAGTAAATACGTCAACAGCAAGGCGATGCAGCAGTTCAATAAAGCATTGAATATCAACCCTGATTTCGAAAAGGCTAAGCGCAACAAACGTCTGGCTGAGTATGATAACAAAGGTATTCAGTTGCTGTTTGATGCGATTTTGAAATAGCCGGGATATGGTTATTAACTGAAAAATTCATAAATCCGGACAAACTGCACAATGCCTGCTATCCCGCTTTATTCGTTCAATACGCTTTGTGTCCGGAAAGGGGATAGCGTTGTTCCCGAGATTGAAAACAGAAAGGGATTTCATTGAACATGGAAACCACCCAGAATATCATCGAGATGTTTGATGATGAATCGGCCGAGGCCAACGAGTTCCGCCGGCTGTATTCAAAGATGAAAAATCTCTATTCAGGGCGTGAGCTGAAAAACCTGCTCGTCACCAGTGCTACGATCAGCGAGGGCAAGAGTACTACGGCTGCTCTTCTGGCGGCTACAATCGCGCGCTATCGTGACACAAAAACGATTATTGTCGATTGCGACCTGCGCCGGCCGAGAATTCATCAGCTCTTCGGAGTGGCAAAAGAAGACGGCGTTGCCGATGTGCTCATGGGTAAAAAGCGTCTCGACGCCTGCTTCAAGCAGAGTCCGCTGGAGAACCTGAAAATTCTCACTTCAGGCGGGATTATCGATAATCCGACTGAGCTGTTTAACTCATCGCGGATGAAAGACCTGTTCTCTGAGATCAAGTTTTATTTTGACGCCATTATCGTCGATACGCCACCGGTGATTCCGGTAACGGATTCGCTGATTCTGAGCACTGAGATGGACGGTGCGCTCTTTGTTCTCAAGGCCGGACAGACACAAAAGGCGGTCGTCAACCGCGCGGTCGAGTTGATGAAAAATTCCGGCTTGAATATACTCGGCGTGATCGTTAACAATATGAAAGGCGTCCTGCCTTATTACTACGACTATAAATATTACGGCTATAAGTACTATACTAAAGACGCACATCCCCAGGTTGCCTGATCCGGTACTACCGGCCTGATTTCGGGGCGTTGCTATGCGGCATGGGTGTGCCGCAAGAGTCTTTGGGGCTGTTACAGGTGGAACACTTTTTTGCTACAGGAGGACTGAATGGCTTTATTTCTGGTAACCGGAGGAGCTGGTTTTATCGGATCCAATCTTGCCCGCAAGATTCTTGAAAATGGAGATCGTGTCCGGGTTTTCGATGATCTTTCGACCGGGAAGATGGAGAATATCGAAGGATTATCCGGCGATATCGAGTTTATCAAAGGGGATATTCGCGATCTCGATGCATTTCAGAAAGCAGCCGAGGGTGTAGAATACATCCTGCATCAGGCAGCCCTGCCCTCAGTGCCACGCTCGATCGATGATCCGATTTCCTCCAATGAAGTCAATGTCGTAGGCACGGTGAACGTGCTGGTTGCTGCGCGGGATAAGCGGGTCAAACGCATCGTGCTCGCTTCGAGCTCCTCGGTTTATGGCAATACTGAAGTTATGCCCAAGACCGAAGAGTTGCCTCCGCAGCCGGTTTCTCCTTATGCAGTTTCAAAAATGGCCAAGGAAAAGTACGCGCTTTCCTTTCATCAGGTTTATGGCTTACCGGCCGTTGCATTGCGCTATTTCAATGTTTTCGGGCCGAACCAGGACCCCAACTCCCACTACGCCGCCGTGATCCCCAAATTTATCACCGCCATGCTGCGCGGTGATTCCCCCACGGTGTACGGTGATGGTGAACAATCCCGTGATTTTACTTATGTCGATAATGTCGTGCATGGTAATCTTCTGGCCTGCGAGTCAGATGCAGCAGTCGGCCATGCTATGAACATGGCGTGCGGCGGGCGGTACACGCTCAATTTTCTGCTCGGGAAGCTGGAAGAACTCATGGGCAGGAAAGCCAATGCGATCTATACAGAACCACGGCGGGGCGATGTTCTGCATTCGCACGCCGGCATCGAGCTGGCACGCCGGCTGCTCAAATTCGAGCCACAGGTTTCTTTTGAAGATGGCCTGGCCAAAACCGTTGACTGGTACAGACAAAAATATAGCTCCGAGGTGGCCTCGAGCACGGTCTGACGTGAATAGAAGTTCACCCTGTTTTGATTTCTCCCGGTTTGATCGCAAATCAAGGCTTTGTGCCTGAAGACAGGGTATCTGAAAAATCCCATCAGAACCCATGGCGTGACAGGTTGGTATGCTTCATGCTGATGGTGGCGTGAAACTTCTGGATGGGTTGTTTTCAGATTACAAAAATAACGGGAACGCACGCGCAGCGCAGGGAAGCACTGCTCATACAAACTCACATCGAACACCCTGAATACGAAAAGCACCTATGGACGTTCTCAACGCGCTGACGGTTGATGTTGAAGACTGGTTTCATGTGTCGTTGTTCAGACATCACATCAAAAGATCGGAATGGGATACCCTGCAGAGTACGGTTGTCGTCAATACGATCAGGATTCTCAATCTCTTCGATCGCTATAATGTCAAAGCGACATTCTTCATCCTCGGCTGGGTGGCGGAGCGCTACCCGGAGCTAGTAGTCGCGATTAAAGAGCAGGGCCATGAAATTGCCTCGCATGGTTATGGCCATCAGATGGTCTATGAGCAGAGCCGGGCTGAATTTTATCATGATGTCAAGAAATCCATCACCATACTCGAAGAGATCAGCGGAGCGAAGGTGTACGGCTATCGTGCGCCGAGCTATTCGATTACACGGGTTTCCATGTGGGCGTGGGAAAAACTCGTCGAGCTGGGTCTGGAATATGACTCCAGTGTTTTTCCGATCAAGCACGACCTGTATGGGATAGCTGACGCACCGCGCTTCCCCTTTCGCGTTCGTGTGCAGGGAAAGGGCGAACTCATCGAATTCCCGATTTCAACTGTCCCCATTTTTGGCAAAAACATCCCTATCGCCGGTGGTGGCTATTTACGCCACTATCCGTTCTGGTTTTTTTCCAACGGCATCAAACGCGTCAACGCCGAGAACAAGCCGACGATCATCTATTTTCATCCCTGGGAAATCGATCCGCAGATACCGCGCATCAATGTTGGGCTGCTCAAGCGCATTCGCCATTATGGCAATCTCGCCCTGATGGAGGAGCGCGTGATCAAACTGCTGGAGCGCTACCGCTTCGGTACGGTCAGACAGGTGCTGCAAACCCTGCCGCCCCCACAGGCCTGGCCACGTGTCGGCCCGGGTCCGCAAGCGCTCAAGAGTCACGAAAATAATGGCATGCTGCACGCACACCAGCAGCGAAAATCCAAGTCTGAAAACAGATGAGCACAACACAGCACTGACGAAGAACGACCATGATCATCGAACAGCAGGATTTGGCTCAGGCGGCAGTCGAGGAGTTTGTTGCTGCCACTCCCGGGGGGAAAATCTATCATCTTCCGGCCATCCAGAAAGTCATTCAGCAGACCTTCGGCCATAAGCCGGTTTATCTCGTCGCACGTGACGGCGGTACCCTTCGGGGTGTGCTTCCGCTCACGCACATGAAGAGCCGGCTCTTCGGCAATTTCCTCATTTCTGTCCCCTTCTTCAATTACGGCGGCGTCTGCAGTGAAGATGACGAGGCGCGCAGGCTACTGCTGGAAAAAGCAATCGATATCGCCCAGCAGCTTCGGGTCTCGCATATTGAATTGCGCCATGATCGCATCCTTTATCCCGAGCTGCAGCAGAAAAGCCATAAAGTCGCTATGGTTCTGGAACTCCCTGATGATGCTGAGACGCTGTGGAAAAGTTTTAAATCCAAACTGCGGAGTCAGGTGCGGCGTCCGGAGAAAGATGGGGTTGAAGTAAAGATAGGACGTACGGAGCTGGTCGGCGAATTTTACAGCGTTTTTGCAGAAAATATGCGTGACTTGGGCACGCCGGTTTATAGCCGCCGCTTGTTCGAGAATATGCTGAAGACATTTCCCGACAGCTCATGGCTGGTAGTCGCCCACCGCGATGGCGAAGCCCTGGCTGCCGGGTTTCTGCTCGGATACGGCGATATGCTGGAAATCCCCTGGGCTTCATCTCTGCGGCGTTTTAACCGGCTGGCGCCGAATATGCTGATGTACTGGCACGCCCTGAAGCACGCTATTGAGCAGGGCTACAAAAAGTTTGATTTTGGCCGCAGCACCCCGGGGGAGGGAACCTACAAATTCAAAGCCCAATGGGGAGCACAACCGGTGGAGCTGCACTGGGAATACTGGATGGCTGATGGCAAACCTCTGCCTGACCTCAGCCCGAAGAATGCCAAATTCGATGCTGCGATCCGCATCTGGCAGAAAATTCCCGTGCCTGTGACGCGCGTCATCGGCCCGCCCATCGTCAGGAATATTCCATAATAGCGGAGCAACGTGTGGAAACTCTGTTTTGGGGCAGCGTGCTGCTCATCTTGTATGTCTATCTCGGATATCCCCTGCTGTTGTTGGCTATGCACCGCCTGTTCCGGCGCCAACCTGTGCGCAAGCAGGATATCGAACCCGAAGTCACGCTGATCATCTCTGCCTATAATGAGGAAGATGTCATCGCCAGGAAGCTGGAAAACAGCCTGGAGCTGGACTATCCGCGCGACAAACTGGAAATTCTGGTGATCTCCGACTGCTCGGATGATCGCACCGATGAGATCGTGGCTGAGTTTGCCGGCAAAGGCGTGAAACTGCTGCGCATGCCTGAGCGTGGCGGCAAAACCGCAGGCCTGAACGCTGCTGTTCCGCAGGCAAAGGGTGAGATCGTCATCTTTTCCGATGCCAATGCCATGTATGACCGCAACGTGGTACGCGCCATTGTCCGCAATTTTGCGGATGAAAATGTCGGCGCTGTTACCTGCGAGTCACGCTATGAAATAGACGAAGGCGACACCTCGACTGAAAGCGAAAATCTCTATTGGCGCTATGAGCTGGCGCTGAAGCGGCTGGAAAGCGAGCTCGGCTCTCTCGTCGGTGGCGATGGGGCGATTTATGCCATTCGCCGCTCGCTGTACCGGCGCATGAAGCCTTCTGATCTGTCTGATTTTGTCAACCCGCTGCAGATCGTCAGCCAGGGATTTCGCAACGTGTATGAGCCGGAGGCTTTTTCCTTTGAAAAAGGCGGGGAGAGTTTCGACAAGGAGTTCAGGCGTAAGGTGCGCATCGTCAACCGTGCCTGGCGGGGAATGATGAGCATGCGCCATGTGCTCAATCCGTTCCGCTATGGTTTTTTTGCCATACAGGCGCTTTCGCACAAGCTGTTGCGCTGGCTGGTGCCGGCGTTTATGCTGGTGGCGTTTGTGTCGAATATTTCACTGCTGCCCGAGCATATTTTTTATAAATTTACCTTTGCTCTGCAGGTGGTTTTCTATCTTTTGGCTCTGGTCGGATGGCTGCAATCGCGGCGCGAAGAGATTGCCCGGATGTTCTATATTCCGTACTATTTCTGTCTGGTCAACTGGGCAAGCCTGAAAGGAATCATCGAAAACTATACCGGCAGAACCTATACGGTGTGGAACACTGTGCGGGAAAAATAGCCCGGCGTACTATCTGCTGTGCTGAGCGAAGCAGACTACCGGGAGGGTGCGTTTTTCAGGCACCACGAAGTTCACGATGGGCGCGAAGGAAAACAAGAAGAATTGCAGGTACTGATTGGTTCGATACTTCAACATTCTTCGTGCTCTGCAAGACCTTCGTAGTGCAACCCGGCTTCAGCCTGAAGCTGGGTGAACGGAATAGCCAGACACTATGCGGACTGATAAAGATAAAAAATTTCCATGATGACCTGACACAAGATATTGAAAATTGAATGTTTCGATCTCTGCAAACAGCTTTGTCTGCAGCTTTTTTGTTCTGAAAATAAATCGCTCGGGTTGAGTTATAAATAAAAAATCAGGTTGGCTTACAGCAGGATTAAAAACTTTTCAGGATACAATGATATTCCGATTCATCAAAATGCGAATGACCTGGATGATCAAGGTCATTTTTTTCTATACAGGCGTTTTTGCTCTCATCCGTAAGTTCCGTCCGAACCGCAAGCTGGCTATTTTGCGCTATCATGCCGTAGTCGATGGCCGGGATAACTATTATGCCAGCCCATCGATCAGTATCTCCCGTCGGCAGTTCGAGCGGCATGTACGCTATTTTGCCAGAAACTACACGATCATCTCTCTCGACGAGGCGGTGAAAAAGTTGCGCGCAAAAGAGCCGCTGCCGGCCAATGCCGTGGTTTTTACCTTTGACGATGGCTATGCGGATAATTTTTATGCCCATGAAGTTTTGAAAAAATATGGTGGTACCGGCACGTTCTATCTCACCGCCGAGTGCATCGATCGCAAAGAACCGTTCTGGCTTTCCGAGGTGATCTACCTCTTCCTGCACGGCCGGAGAAATGAGGCCAGCATTCACCTCGACGACGAGGTGTATGAGTATAAGCTGGATAACAAACTGAAAAAATGGCGCGCCATCCAGGCCGTGGTCGCATTGATCAAGAGCAACAACCGGGATGTGCGCGAACGCATCCGCAAGCAGTTGCGCGACCAGCTCGAGCCGGCGGATTTTGAACGGAAACTCGACGCTGTGATGCTGACGTGGGATCAGGTCCGCACCATGCACGAGGCAGGCATGACCATGGCCGCGCACACCCTGACGCATCTCAACCTGCCCAACGCCGAACCAGAGGACGCCCTGCATGAGATTGCAGGGTGCAAAAAGCTGTTAGAGGAAAAGCTGCAGGCGCCTGTTCTGCATTTTTCCTACCCCAACAGCGGGCCGTACAAGTATTACACCGAAGAAATTCGCGATATGGTTGAGAAGAGCGGCTATCTGTCTTCGACCACCAGTTATGCCGGTTTTGCAGATGAGAACAGCGATTTTTTTGCCATCCGGCGTGTACGTACGGTTCCTTCACTTGTGGAAACTGTAGCCGGGCTGGAGTTGAGCAAGCTATAGAGCTGTGTTGGGAAAATCCGGCGGCAGGAACCGCCGGCACATCACGAGACATTCGGGTACGCAGGAATTCACACCGCAAGCAGGGCTATGAAAAAAGAAATTGACGGCATTCTCGACAGGCTGCGCACCGAGCCGCAGCGATATTTTGGGTCGGCTCAGCCACCGGAGCTGCGTATCGTCAAAAAAGTTTGGCGGCCCTACAGCCGTGTTTACCGCGTCGAAGCGCGGCAGGGAGGAGCGGTCAGTCGCTTTTTCTGGGTGAAGATGTTCATCATCTCCGAGCGCATTCTGAAAAAAGCGGAGAAACATCTCGCTCGCATCAAAACCGAATTTGACATAGCACAGGAGCTCAGCGAGCATTTTAGCACGGTCGAGCATATCCACGTCGTGCAGCCGATGGCGCTGTTTCCGGACAAAGCCACAGTGGTGACCTGGGAAAGCCCGGGCGAGCCGCTGAGCACGCTGGTTGAAAAAAAAGCGCGTTTGTGGCCGCCTGAGCAGGTAATCGCGGAGATCGAACAGTATATGCATCTGTCCGGAAAAGCGCTGGCAACCATGCAGAATCTGACCCGCAGGGATGAGCAGTTCGATCCGGCCACTTTGCGTGACTATGTCGATATTCGCCTGCAACGTCTGGTGAAAATCCGTTCGGCGCGTTTTTCCCCGGCCATGCGTGAGCAGGTTCTGAACACCTTCGAGCGGTTGATGCCGGAGATTCCGCAGGAGCACCTCTGGGTTTGCGGCAAGCACGGTGATTTTGGTGCCTTCAATATTCTTGCCGGAAACGGCGAGGTGACGCTGACGGATTTTACCATGTATGGGCCGGGCTCGCCGTACATCGATGTCAGTTATTTCATCCATCGCTTACGCGGATTCCTGCACAAGCCGACATACCGGGCCGAGATTATCGCCCGTTTCGAACAGGCTTTTGTCGATGGTTACGGCGTTCCGGATGTGCGCGAGCATGCCCTGTTTACCCTGAGCATGATCCGGCATGTGACCAACAACTACAGCTCGCTGGCGCGCAACCGGATCGGCGGATACGCAAAAATTCCCATGCCGCACAAGCTGTGGTTCAACAAGAAAATTTTTCGCAGTTACCATGCCTGGCTGGAGCAAACCTGCCACAGCCCCGGCTGATGGCACATTTTCAGAGTATCAGTGTGCCGTACCAACGGAGGCGGGAAAACCCGCTGAGAGACAGGATTTCAAACGAGAGCTTAGCGATCGGGACTGAGGATGGATACCAAACACCCCCACGAAATACACAGCGAATCGAGTTCACGATATAAAAAATTTCTGGTCATCGGCTACCTCATTCTCATGGCCAACACCGGCTACCTGGTGACGTTTTACCACGCCACGCTGTTTTATTATCTCAACGTCGCCCTGCATGTCCTGCTTGGCCTGCTGCTGGCTTTGCCCTTTGTTATCACCGGTTATGATTTTCTGAAAAACCATGCCCGCTATGGGCGTGGCTTTGGCCATTTGATGGGCTTTGTCGGTTACAACTCGATGATCATCGCGTTTCTGACCGGACTTTTTCTGGTTATCTTCGGCAAGGACAGCGAGCACGCGGGTGTGTTTTACGCCCATACTCTGCTCGGTGTGCTCGGTTGTTACGGCATGATCAGTTCGATCCGCAGAGCCGGCTACCAGATCAGCGTCAACAATGTGTTTTCACGGGCAGGGCGCTGGGGGTTGGTCTTTTTTCTTGCAGCAGCTCTCTTTCCTGTGCTGGGTATGTTTATCCGCTTCGTCTTTCCGACCACTAATTACGTGATCAAAAATTACGAGAACCTGACCTCCCTGCTGATCCGCGGGGCAGCGGTCGATTCCGGCCGGCCGTTTTCGCCCAGTCACGCTCAGACTTCCAGCGGCGGCCCCATCAAACCCGATTTTCTCGTGGATTCGAATACCTGTGGCCAGTCAGGCTGCCACGCGGATATTTTTTCACAATGGCAGGAGTCTGCGCACAGCGAGCCTGCTGTAAAGGATGACCTGTATGCCGAGGCATTTACCTGGCTGCAAAGCACACGCGAAGACAAAAATGTGACCAACCTCTGTGCCGGCTGCCATACCCCCGCACTGCTGTTCTCCGGCAAGGGTGCAGAGCCAGTACAGGCAGTCGCCGGCACGCCTGAGGGGGATACCGGAATCAGTTGCAACACCTGCCACTCCACCAAGCGGATCATCGGCACATTCGGTAATGGTGGCTATGTCGTCATGCGGCCGGATTTTTACGGCCTGGCCTCCAGCAATAAAGACAGGGGCCGTGCCCTGTATGCTGCCATGCTCCATCTCGAACCGCAACCCCATAAGGAGTTTTTTCTCAAGCCTTTCATGCGCGATCAGACCGGTGCGTTCTGTTCCACCTGCCACAAGCTCAACCCCGGCATGACCCGCGAAGGCGTGGCCATCGACATGATGAATCTGTACGATAGCTGGCAGCAGGGGCCGTATGCCGGAGAGCGTGTTGCAGCCTTTAAGCGTATCAATGAAAAAAAAGATTGCGCATCCTGCCACATGCCGCTGGTCCCCTCGGATGATCCGGCAGCAATCGATGGTAAGGTGCATGATCATACGTTCCGCAAAATGATTTCCGATACGCACACCGGTGGCGAGGAAAACTATCTCATCCCGGTGACCGTGCAGGTTATGGCTTATGCACCGTATTCCGGGCGTGTGCCGGCATCGCTCCAGGATATCAATCCGGATTTTATTCCTGTGAATGAGTTTGACACAGCCGTACGGGATACCACATGGCAGGTGCCGGAAATTATACCGCAGAGTGTTCGTATTCCCTCGCGTATGCGCGCAGCCACGATCGTGCGCGGGCAGGACGTGCGTCTGGATGTGCTCGTGAGCACGGATGAAATCGGCCACTGGTTCCCCGGTGATATTTCTCCGCGCACAAAAACCTGGCTCGAGCTGAAGATCGAGGATGAGCAGGGGCGGACCGTGTACCATTCCGGCAAGTTGGATGATTTTGGTCGTGTCGATGCCGGTGCCTGGTTCTGGGGGGCAGAGATCATCGATGAACGCGGCAAAATTCTCAGGCGCGCCCACGGCCTCGGTGGCAGTGAGGTCGCGTATCGCCACAAAATTCCGCCCGGTTCCGCAGATGTGATCACGCATGTCTTTTCCGTCCCTGAAAACAGCGGTGACAGCCTGCGCGTTACCGCGACGATTTTTCGCTGTGATCTGTTGACCAGTAAAGCAGACCCGGAGAGTACGAATGGTAAAAGAGAGCACACAGAAAAGAAGAAAATCGTCGTTGCGCGCAATGAACTCAACCTGAGGGTTGTCGATGACACGGCTCCTGACGTGCAGGAAGAAGTACGCAAGCCGGGTGCGGAAAAAGATTTGCGTATGTATGGTGTCGGACTGTTTCGCAGGGGAGAGTACAGGCTGGCGCTGCATGTTTACCGGCTCCTGGCAGAAAAATCACCAGAAGACGTACGCCATTGGCTCGGGGTGCTCCGCATCAATCTCGCGCTTGGAGATGTGCCCGCTGCCGAACGGGCGTTGCAGCGCGCCCGCACACTGCAACCGGAAAACGTGCTCATCGATTTCTGGCATGCTATGCTTTTGAAGAAACAGGGCAAGCTCAAAGCTGCTGTCGAGATTTTCGACGACATCGAAGAGCACTTCAGCGATGACCGCATTTTCCTGAGGCAATATGCCCTGACTTTGTTCGATATGGGCCAGATCAAAAAGGCTGTAGAGCTGTTTCGCAAGGTCATCGCTGTGGCGCCGGATGATGTGCAGACGCATTACAATCTGCGCGAGTGCTATAAAATACTGGGGAAAGATGAGTTGCTCAAGGAAGAAGAAAACATCTATAACCGCCTGCAGGACAGAATACCTCCCAAAAGTGCGTATTGACCGGAGCGGTTCTGTGTCGGCCTGAGTGCGACGCAGAACCGCAGGTCTGTTTGGCCTTTTCCGTCGTTGTGTGGCAGGAATGGCAAAATACCCCTTCGCTCCCTGATACTTACAGAATTGCCATGAAATTTCACCGGCTGCGTTCTTTGCTCTTACGTGGTACAGCAGCAAACCGCTCCGGAGCAGTTCTGCACAGCCGGTGTGCTGGGCTGCTCAGGGAATGAATCGGGAGCACTCGCGTTTGCGCGTCATGCGGTTGCATCGGAAACTCTCCGGGTTTCTGAAATTTTCAGGTTAAAAGGTTGACTTTCATGTAAATTGCCTTTATACTTCTGGACTTTATGCCGTTCTCAAAAAACAATCCGGATACCAGCCTTTCGGCACAGGTTTGCCCGCCTGTTTGCAGCCTTTTCCCGAAATACCTGCACGAAGTACTCGCGTACGGATAAAGCTAATGAATCGGGTTTATTCACGCATGCGCATCACGCGCAGGGAGGGCCTCTGGTTATCCATTTAACTCAGCATGTGCAGACACCAGAGCGGTCATTCCGGTTTCCCTGCAGGGGAAGACCGGAATCTCCCAGACTCAGGCACGTGCCCAAAAAGATGAGATTCCGGCACTGCGCTTCGCCTGGCCGGAATGACAGATGACGATTTCTGAGCCAGGCCCCGAAAGCTGAGTTAACTCCATTGCTAAGCCACCGGCTTTGCCGGTGAGAATTGCAAAGGCTTTGCCGTAGTATTTGAAAAAAGAAACTCCTTGTGTTAGATTGGAAGTGGTCAGGTTTCCGAATCGAAACAGAAGGAGTTTCGAAATGGGCAATAAGTTAGCTCATACAGTTTGGGGATGCAAGTATCATGTAGTGTGGATTCCGAAATATCGACGCAAAGTAATTTATGGCAAGCTTCGTAAGGACATAGGCTCAATCCTCCGTCGTCTTTGTGATTACAAAGGTATAGAG
>WFTM01000247.1 GCA_015485525.1 Candidatus Zhuqueibacterota bacterium
CCGTTTTCCGGTCCCTGTTCACTGCGCCAGAGTTCAAAACCGGCATTTTCCGTTTCAGATGCCGTGCTCCAGCTCAGCTCGATCCCGTCACTGACGACATTTGCCGAAAACATCAACAGCTCAACCGGCACCGGGCCGACAACATTGCCACCAGTTGTACCGATATCCGATTGAACGGTATAACCAACAGATTCCTCGCTGCAAACACTATGGAAAACAAAACCGTAGAGAAAACTGCCAGCCGGCAGTGTATAAGAAGCTCCCCCGGTATATGTCCACGTGATCTTTGCATTCGTGCTATCATTGGTATAGGCATACGTCCAGCCAGCCGGTTCAGAGTGCGAACACGGTTCGCACAACGTATTCGGATCGAAAGCAATCGTGAATTCGGTTATTTCGATATCATTCCCGCTTCCCACCAAGTTCAAATTAGCCAGCGTATAAGAATATTTGTTGACAGCACAGGCACCTGTGTCATTTTTCCGATCTCCGAACAAGTGCAAGTAATCGAGCTGGGCACTTGCCGGGCCGGACAAAAACAAGAGAAAGAACATCCCCCGGAGAAAAGTAGTAACAATTTTCATAATCCTACTCCTGCAGGATAGAACCCCCTTTTCGAATCCCTGAAAATCATGGTTCTTTATCAATGAGCTATGGGCCCTCTCCCTGGATTACCGTGAACTGAGAGCGATTTACTGCGGGCGTAAATCCGTTCAGGCATTTCTGCCACCGGGTGAGCAGATTTACGGAGAGTGAAAACCTCCTTTCTTTTTTATATTATCCTCCTGCGTACGATTGCACACTGTGCGCAATACACGGCAGATGAGGGTTGGAAACGAATTGAGATAATTTTTACATCTACCCTGATTTATCTTTTATGGAACATGATTTAGTCGATAAACCGGATATGCTAAATGATTTTTGAGTTCCTTCACTCTACTGCAGCAGTAAAAGGAGCTTCAGAAACAACCGGGCCGTAGCGTGCCACCGGGCCATCAAAGGGCACATCGATGAGAAAATAGGTGTACTGTTTGTCCGGCTCTGCCATGCGATCGACAAAGGTGTAATACCGCCGGCGGCTGCTGTTCCCCTGGCCATAAATCAGACGCGGTGTGACTAATTTATACTCCCCCGTGACTGCATCATTGCGCACGACCCAGAAACCGAGATTATGAACTTCTTCGTCGGTCATCCACTCCAGCATATTGCCTGCTTCCGTTTCCCGTGAGCGCACATACCCTACACGGGTCTTACGCTGCAAGCGCCTGTCGACAACAGCCAGTTCGAGCAGCCCGGAGTTCAGTTCGCCAGATAGAATCTGTACACGGCCCGAGCTCAGGTCGAGATGATATAACTGCTCCCCCAATGCCACGAGACCAACTCCCGGGATAAAATCGAGAGCACGCACTCCCCGCACTTTTGCGTCCACTGCAATCCGGCGCAGTTCACCATTTTGCAGAGAGATCGAGTACAGGGCATGATCAGCAGCTACGGCATAAAGCACTGGCCTCGGTGCATGCTCAAATGTGATGTCCAGCAAAGTCGTCTCACTTTGCAGCTCAATCCTGCGGGACATCCCGGTCATGGGGTCGATTACCATGAGCATGTGCTGCGTGCCGGAATAGCCGGCTATTTCACCGGTAACAGGATGAATGGCAAAACTTTGAAGTTCGACGCCCGGAAGAGTAAGCAAAGAACGCGCGCGTGCAGTCATCATATCGAGTTCAAGTATCTGCACACCCGAACGCTGTTGGCTCAGGGCCAGAACCCTGCTGGTGGAATGATCTGTAGCCAGCCCCTGTATTTTTAGCAAAGAACCGTTTGTTGAAGTGATGGAATTAACTGATTCGTATGCCCAACCGTCGCCGTCGTCCGGACTGAGGCGGACGAGCTCAACGCCATCCCCGGAAAGGGAGTAGAATGCCTGATCTGGCGCGGTCACGGACATCCCCTGATTTTCGAGTAATACGAGCGGACTGCATAGAATAAACAACGCCACAGCTGCGATCGAAAATCGTTTTCTGTAACCATGGACCATAGAAAATCCCCTGAATAGCAACCAACAGTAGCCAGCTGTCCATGCGTTGCAACAGAAACATCCCTGATTCTGGATCGTGACAATAACAGTTTCAACCGGGTAAAACAAACTCACATCAACACGATGTCATAACGTGTGATCGCTATATTCTGTAGGGTTGTGGAATCACAAATTCCTGCGGCCAACGGGCCGGTGAGCCAGGAGACAATCTGGCTATTTGAGTGCCTGAGCTTTCAGTTGTCCCGGTGCCGTAGTGCACAGTATGAATTTGTGAAAACACATGGCGAGCAGAATCCCGTCTGCAGGCCGTCGAAGAAATCTACAGCTATTCTGTTTTGCGAAGAGTGCAAATACACAAATAACAGGGAAACCCCAGAGTACCAAAATTATGAGGGGAGGCTGACAGAGTGGTCAAAAGTTGGATATCGGTAGTAGATAGAGACCCCGGAAAAACTCGAATCCGAATCTTGAAGTCGAATGAGTATCAGTGTGATAAGCCCCAGAAACTATCCCCAGAACATCAAAACTTCACGCTGATGAAACAGCGTTTCTGTTCTGTTTGCGATATGTGTACTGGCATGTCACCTCTCCTGCGGAAAATATTTCTGTTTTTTTTCATCATTCGATGATCAACATTTTTTGCGAGACCTGAAATCCTGACAACTTCAAAACATACAAATAGATACCTGCAGAAACAGCATGACCGGCCTCATCCCTGCCATTCCAGACAACACGGTAGTCCCCGGCGCTTTTTTCTTCATCAACAAGCGTGATGATGCGGCGCCCATCGATGCTGTAAACCGCAAGTTGAACCGGGCCGGCCTTACCGAGGCCAAACCTGATCGTCGTTGTGGAAGCCCGCCCCTGTCCTCCTGCTACTGCGAAGGGATTGGGATAGTTTTGCTCTAAAGTCATCGCAGCCGGTACGACGGCTTCAGCAACAACCGTCACCGGCTCATGCAGGGTCATGTTTCCTTGAAAATCAACATCCGCGATGCGGTACATGTAGCGCGAACCTGGCACAACATCCTCATCGAAAAAACCGTACGTACGCATCCGGGAAGAATTTCCCGCTCCCGGGATGATCTGTCCACTTATCCTGCGGAAATCACTGTCACGATCGTCTTTTCTGAAAACATGAAAACCATAATTCTCTGTCTCTGTCGCCGTACTCCATTGCAGCCGAACCCCACCACCTTCATATCTGGCAGAAAAACTCACCAATTCGACCGGAATCGGCTGGTCGTTTTCCGGCTGATTGCTGCTGTTTTGCGGCCTGGAGACAGGTTGTTGCACGAAGTCTTCCGCATTGTTGTCTGTATCCTGGCCATTGCCGGCATGTTCTTCACTGCCCCCTGCCGACAGACTGACTGCATCGGAAAACGCCGAGGCCTTGCGCTCAATACTGCCATCCACAACAGGGTTGGCAACTGTCGTTGTCTCTTTCAAGGTTGCTGTTCCAAGGCCGACCATATCCACGATCGTTACGCCATTATCGCTGTACAGGATGATGGTATTATTCGACGATATGGTGCTACCGGTTGAATACGCCACATCCCGCAGAACCGGGCCATCGTATTCGTCCGGAGCGATCAACAAAAAAGAATACGGTTTGATCATCACTGGCGGAAAAGTCGTCACCAGATTCTTCGTCGTGCTCCCGGAGGAGGTCTTTGCCGTCAACCGCCAGCCAGCGAGGTCGATGCTGGCCTGAGTGGGATTGTATAATTCGACGAATTCATCTTTCGCACTCCCGCCTGCGATTTGCACTTCGCTGATAACGACATGATCTGCGATGGAATTTTGTGCTCTCAGGCTTTGAAAAAAGCTGCCTATACACATGCCCAGCACGCAGCAAAATAACCGGTTCATCTTATCTCCCCATGATGAATAAAATCGGTTCAAAAAAAGCTATATGTGCCCGGCTGATGACCTGTGGCCGCGATAAAACATCGCTGTACTCTATTCAACCACAGGGTTTAAAACGACGTAGTCTATGCTATGGAATTAGATCAGGAGGGTCCGTCCTCAAATGAAGCCAAAAGACGTTGTGTTTTGGATAGGGTAGCCTTCGTGACCCCAACACGAGCTGGCTATCTTTTCAGCGGTTGAGATTGAGGTAGCAAAGCAAGCCGTAACAAATCCGGGTAACTCATTATCAGCTTCTCTTCGTCCAGAAGATATTTGTTGTATAGAGACAAAGGAAGGTTTTGCGGAAAATTTTTTCAACCTCGCGAGAGCAGAACCCGCGAGGTTGAAAAATTCTGTCACTTATCTGGGTCCCAACGCGCGGCATCGATGATGGACCACAAGTGAATAATCCAGCCGAGCAGGAAAAACCACAAAATCCCCGCCAGCACGAATTGAATTGCGGCCATGAGCACTCTGCCCTGCAAAAGTTGTCCGAGACCGGGGATAAAAAAACTCGCCAGAGCTGCGA
>WFTM01000248.1 GCA_015485525.1 Candidatus Zhuqueibacterota bacterium
ATCGTGCTGTGCTCAAAAGTAAAAAGATCGACGATCGTTTTACCCGCGATATCGACCTTTTCACCATTGCTGAGGTTGCTTTTTCCTGTGGTCAGGTAGGTAATCCTGCCAGTGGTATCAGTCGTAAACAGAAGACCGGGGAAATTATCTAACAGAGTCGTGAAAAAAGCCTGGTTGGATTGCAGCTCTGAGAGCATTTGATGCTCGCGAACCTTTTTTTCGCTTTCGAACAGAGTACTCTGCAGAATGCTGAGCAACTCATGATGACCAAAGGGTTTATTGAGATAGCTGCTCAGGCCGTCTTCCATCATTCTGCGGATCACTCTGTCGTCATGCTCGGCTGCGGTCAGCATGATCACCGGGATGCTCTGTAGCGTGCGATAGCGCTCATCAGTACGGATAGCGTGGATAAAATCGCCGCCGGTGAAACGTGGCATCATGTAATCGACGAGTATCAGATCAGGCATGATTTCCAGAGCCATATCCAGCCCTTCCCTGCCGTCATAGGCAGAGTACATGCGATAGCCATTTTTTTTCAAAGCAAAACCCTGCAACGCATGCAGGGTTCGATCATCATCGACGAGTAAAATCGTTTTTTGCGGGTGTTCTTGCGACATGATGATATCTCTGGTATATCTCAAGTATTGGCTTCAAGTTTTCGATATAGCTGCGGATGACAGCCATCTGCTGGCGTTCGAAAGCGTTCGGCTCTGTATGCGCGAGGTTCATCACACCGATGACATCCTCATGGCTGTTGATCGGCTGTGAAAGATATGAACGGATCGGAGCATGTCCGTGCCGCGTACCGCGGTGAATATCCGCCAGGTAAACCGGGCGTTGCTTCTTTGCCACCCAGCCGGATAACCCCGGGCCATAATCAAAAGCGACGAGGTTGATAAAATTAACCCCTCCACCATACTCACTCAGCTTGTGCAGCGACTGGCTGCGTTTGGAAAAGACATACAAGCTGGCTGATTCGAAATCTACGCGGCTGGCAAGCGCATCCCAACTTTCATCGATTCCCGTCCGAATGATATCGACGTACTCGTTGCGGCCATACTGCTCCCTGCTATCTTCGAGCCTGTGTCTGATCAGAGCAATCCTGTCCATCGCACCATCCTGTTTTTGCCTGAAAATTCATTACCGGAAATTTAATTAGCCTGAAAAATACAGACTATCCACTGCGCTAATAACTCATTGAGAGAAATCCAATCACTGAAAATACATTCTGCCCTGTCTGCGTGTTGTTCTTCTGCAAACCGGGAAACTCATGTCAGTGATTTTGAAAGCTGTTGACAGCCTCTTCGGTGCTGCTGTAAATTTCGAAAAACTTGGACAACCGTGTCAGATTAAAAATCCGTTCCACCGGGTCCTGCAGATTGGCGACTTTGAATTGGACGTTTTTCTGGCGTGCTTTTTTCAGGCCGCTGACAAGGGTGCCAAGCGCTGCACTGTCCATATACGATACATCAGCCAGATCCACGACCAGCTTGCGGGTACCTTTTGCAATCTCTCCTTCGATGAGATCACGCAGAGAATCGACGTTATTGACATCCAGTTCGCCTGCAGGTGTCAATACAACGACTCCATCCTGTTGCAAAGCAGTATGTTCCATGGTGTCCTCGCGCTTTATCCAGTTTCCATTCTTCTTTGTTAAGATCAAATGATTTTTGCCATCTGGTGTCCGTTTGTATTCAATGTCATCGACAAGGTTGTTGATGATATGCAGGCCCATCCCACTTTCCTGCAGCTCATCCAGACTGCGCAATCTGATATTTTTGACATCGCAGGCCGTGCCCGAATCACACAGCTCAACGACGAGTGCGCCATCACCATCGTCGCGCAGATGCATCTCGATGAGCCCGTCACTTGCCCCAGCATAACCGTGTTCGATGATGTTAGCAACCGCTTCGTGAACAGCCAGCTGCATGTCGTAGGTCGCTTCTTCTGAAAGACCTATCTTTTGTGCGGCTGATTTCACCACGCCACGCACGGAACGCAATATCTCCAGTCCGCTATGAAATGTCAGGTTCAGCTCTTCATCGCTGACGACAGTTACCGGAAGCCGTGAACTACCCATGGCGCTGTTTCTCCATCCTTTGAATGAATCGCTTTCTCCGGGTTGCAGCCGAATCACCGCATCGCGCAGCAGAAAAACGACAAAGGAGTTTGTGTGAATAAATCAGTTCACTGGTTGTCCATTTAACTCAGCACGGTTGCATTTTTTCAATCAGACCGGATGACAACAGCATGTGCCTGTCCCAGAACCGTCATTCCGGTTTCCCCGCAGGGGAAGACCGGAATCTCCCGGACTCTGGCACCTGCCTGAAAAGATGAGATTCCTTCACTGCGCTTCGCCTGCCGGAATGACAGATGCCGGTATCGGAGCCGTGCCCGGTTTGCTG
>WFTM01000249.1 GCA_015485525.1 Candidatus Zhuqueibacterota bacterium
ACGAATGTCAGTATATTCCTATGGAGAGTGGCACCGGGGAAAGCTACCGAGCAATCAGGGCCCCCCTTGCCGGAGACGGAGAGAGCGTGCGAACACAGTTTCCCGCAATACCGGAGAACCAACCATGAATCTTTTTCGCCGCATTTTTATGCACCTGCACGAACGCGTCCTGCGCCGGCTCGATTCTCCGGCGATTTCCTACAAACAGCGTATTTTCAACAACATGGATAATTTCTATCGTTACGCCCGAAAAGGGGATATCATTCTCGTGGAAGGGCGCAGCGAACTGAGCCGGATCATCAAATTATTCTCCAACAGCCACTGGAGCCACTCGGCCATGTACGTCGGCGACGAACTGATCCGGAAAAATCGTCCTGATCGGGAAAAATATCTGGAGAAATTCGGCGAGGAGGCCAAACACCTGCTCATCGAGGCCCTGGCCGGGGAGGGGGTTGTCGCTAATCCTGCCAGCAAATATCAGGATCACAACATCCGAATCTGCAGGCCCTTTAAGCTGTACAAGGAGGATCAGCAGGTCGTGCTCGATCATGTGATCAACAGCATCGGCCAACAGTATGACCAGCAAAACATCATCGATATCGCACTGTTACTGCTGCCGAAATGGCTGAACCCGTTCAAAAAGCGCAGCATCCGGGCGTGCCTGGGCAACTGCGATGGTTTTCAGGTGATCTGCTCCGGCATTCTGGCGCGGGCGTTTCAGCGCGTCGGCTATCCGGTCTTCCCGGAATTGCGCGAGTCCTTCACCCTGGCCGAGGCCCATCCGGATAACCCCTTCGGCGCACCGCTGATCATGCGTCATTACTCCCAGATTCTGCCCCGGGATTTTGACCTCAGCCCCAACTTCGAAATCATCAAATTCAACGTCATCGCTACCGGAAAATTCGATTACCGCAACCTTGTCTGGGATGAGGAGGAAGACCTCTGATCAGCGCAGGCGCCGGGTGATCTGCAGCCTGTGAACCAGCACAACGGTGTTCTGCAGCGTTAACGCACTCGCAGGCGCAATCAGATAACCGACATCCGAGCTGTCCACGAATGAGCGTCCCGGATTGACCAGGCCGGGAATGCCGCTGCCGAAAACCGCCCCAAGCACATACCCGAGACGGACACCCCTGAAATCATACTGCAGACTGAACGACGGCTTCCACTCCTGCCAGGTTTCCGTCCGCCGGCGCACTGTTCCGGCAATGTGGTTCTCCTGCTCCAGCCTGTAGTGATAGAGGCGCACTTCAAGACCGAGCTGCACGGTGAATGGCGGGTTGTGATCTTCCAGCCCGATCCGAAACCGCCAATTGGCGATGCGGAACCGGTTGTCGATCGTGCGCCCGCCCTTTCGCAACAGACTGCCGTCATCGCGGACCATATCTTTCTCAGCCTCGGCCCAGGTACGCGACCACACGGGCTGAAAGAGTACCTCAACCCCGGATTTCGACCAGCCACCGCTGTCGGTGAGCATCAAACCTGTACCGATCTCGAAAGCATAGGTATCGCCAGGATCACGCGGAATGCGCATCAGACTGTAATTGATGATCTTTGGATGCCATTTGCGGTTGGCTGTCAGAGAAAAACCGGCGCGTACTTTCTTCCGTACCTGCCTGCGCCCGGCGAGATACAGTCCGAATGTGCGGGTGATTTCCTGCTCCGTCCCGGCACTGCCTGCTTCTCCGGGAAATGAGCGACCGAGTTCTGTCTGCATGTTAAAATCCTGATAAACCAGCACGGCTTCCACAGCTCCTGAACTGAGGGTGCGGTACCACCCCAAACGGCTCTCGAATTCCAGCGCGTTCTGCGTGTAAATCGGTGCGTCAAATAAATACTCCTGCCCGGAAAGCCCGGTCAGGCGGGCGTACGACAGTGAACCTGCGAGCACGTCCCGGCTGGAAAGCCGTCTGCCCCAATAACCGGAAAAAAAGCCGTTGAATACCTTTTGCTCTTTCCAGGCCGCGGGCAGATAATTGCCCGTGCCGGCACTCTGTTCCGGGAACGGCACGTAACGGCGGGCGTGCATCTGTTGTGCAGAGACATGCACGCCGCCAAAATGCCTGCTATTGGAATAGAGAAAAGTGACCGGAATGGTGAAAAATCCACCGACGCCGGTGGCAATGCGTGACAGGTTTGTACCACTGACCAGATAGCGGCCGTTGAATAATCCGCCACGTGCCGGATTGAGAAAGGGGTCGCGCAGGGAATCTTCGTTGGCCAGACGAAGCCCTGCCATCCCCGCACTGAAGGTCGGCGTGACGGCAAACTGCTCCGTGGCCAGCAACGGTACTGTTTTGATCGCGATGAGCTGCGCGTTGAGCGCACTGGCGCCTGCGAGCAGCACGGTGGTTAATATGCCGCTTTTCAACATGGCATCCTCCGGTAAAATGGGCAGGTACACAACAATCGTTTTGCAGCACACAGCCGGGGAGATGGAATGAGCACACGACAAATGCGGCTGCGTTTTCTCCTCACGCACAAACCCTGAGAGTGCAGAGCCGCTCCTGTTTGGAGCGCATGCATCTTTTTTTATACGACATGAAAGAGCGCCCTGGTCGGGGAGTTGGGATAAAATTGGCCCCTGGGCCGGGAGAAGTTCAAAATCCATACCGGAGTGGAGAAAACAATGAGGAAGGTATATCGTAGCGGGAAAGGCCGTGGGCACGCTCAGCGCATCCCGGGAAACAACCTCTCGGACGAATTGTCGCAGGGGCAGGTGCCGGCACGTTCTTTCAGCTCAGGTGAGCACCGGGCCGGGATTTATTCCGGAGAGCCGGCCGCCCCCTTTTTCGGGCAGAAGCAGTTCGACAGCCATCAGTCCCTGGCACGGTACACTGCCAGGCAGGGGAAATGCTGTTGCAAAAATTTGCAGGGTGCTACGAATTTTTGAACGGGCCCGGAGGAACAAACAGGACGCAGGCGAAAGTGAGCTATGAGGATCGCCTGCCGCCCGGCAGGATCATCAGTCAGCCAGAATAACCCGCGAATGCTCCCGCGCCTCATCCTTCAGGCGGGCACAGACCAGCATACACATGCCGGCGATGCTGGGATCGTTGAGGCGGTAGTACACATGCAGGCCCTCTTTTCGGCGCGAGAGGATGCCCTCGCGGGTCAGCAATGCCAGGTGCTTGCTGACCGTTGCCTGCCGCTGCTGCATGGCATCGACGAGTTCCTGCACATTCATCTCGTCGTGCAGTTGTAATTGATTGAGAATGCGCAAACGAATCGGCTCGCTCAACATTTTAAAACGCTGGGCGACCTTATCGATAAATGCGTCGGGCATCAGTTGCTCAGCCATCAGTACTCTTTCCGATATAATATAAGTTGACCTGAAAATCACACACTACATAACGACGTAGGAATATAACACACGTTTTACAGGTTTGCAAGTTTTATTTTGAGCAAGCCCGGCGCGATTTTGCCGGGTCTCTGAAGAGCCGGCCATGCCGACATTCTGCGGATTTGGCTGACCTCATGTGTGGCACGACAGCAGATGAGAGACCAAAATAAATTTAAAAATACAAAGAACACCCCCAGCAAGCATCTGATTATAAAAATATTACATCGATAATTGCAAAACGAAAAACTTTCAACTCGCATAACAGGCCGGGCAGGTCGTGAAAAATTGCAGCCCGGGCAAGATCAGAAAATATAAAAAAAGAGTGAAAAAATCCTTGCAATTGTCGATGAAATCAATATATTCCTATATCGTTATATAATATTCGTCATTTTTCTTAAATTCGCACGTAACCATCCAATCACCAACAGGATTTTATAGTATGTTCATGCTCAACAACACCATCAGCGCTGAAGATGTCGATGCGCTGCGCAACGACCCGAAGTACAAAATCATCGATGTCCGCACGCCCGGCGAATTTGCTCAGGTGCATATTCCTGAAGCGGAAAACATCCCCCTGAACGAGCTGCCGCGTCATCTCGAAGAGCTGAAAAAGTTCGACGGCACGCTGATTCTGCACTGCCGCACCTCGAACCGCTCCGAGATCGCCAACCACATCCTCAGCAGCAACGGCATCACCAATACCAAAGTGATGACCGACGGCATGGTAGGCTGGGAGCGGAAGAACCTCGAGGTCGTCCGCGGCGAGGCTGCACCGAACTTCCTTTCGCGAATTCTGGGTATGTAACACAGCCTTCCATTGCTGACCATAACTCCACAGATCCACGACAAAAGGGCACTGTTGACGCAGTGCCCTTTTTTTATGCTTCCCGCGATATTTTAATCAACGCTCCACGCGCGCAGCGGATCTCATCGCACTATTCCGGCCGGAGCGAAGCCGGCGCCGAAATCTCCCCGGGTACCGTATGTTCGCAGCACATTCCAATACCACTAAAAAAGGGCAGCCGGAGCTGCCCTTCGATTCACATGCACTTTACCAGAGAAAA
>WFTM01000250.1 GCA_015485525.1 Candidatus Zhuqueibacterota bacterium
CGATGTACAAAGAGTACCAAAACGGTTTTAATTTACCAGCCATCGAACAGGATGTGCTCACTTTCTGGGAAAAAAACGACACCTTTGCCAAAAGTATCGCAACACGTCCGGCGGATAAGCCTTTCGTTTTTTACGAAGGCCCGCCAACGGCCAACGGCAACCCCGGCATACATCATGTGCTCGCCCGCACAGTGAAGGACCTTGTCTGCCGCCTGAAAACCATGCAGGGCTTCAGGGTGGAGCGCAAGGCTGGGTGGGATACTCATGGCCTGCCGGTGGAGATCGAAGTTGAGAAAAACCTGGGCATCGAAACCAAAGAGCAGATCATCGAATATGGCGTGGAGAAATTCAACCAGAGGTGCCGCGAATCGGTGTGGAAATACAAGAACGAATGGGATGAGCTGACCCGGCGCATGGGGTACTGGATCGATCTCGATGATCCGTACATCACGTATGAAAATGACTACATCGAGTCGGTGTGGTGGATTCTCTCCGAACTGTGGAAAAAGAATCTGATCTACCAGGGACACCGCATTCTGCCGTACTGTCCGCGCTGTGAAACGCCACTCTCCAGCCATGAAGTGGCCCAGGGGTACAAAGATATCGACGACCCATCGATTTACGTCAAAGTTCCGCTGCTCAATGATCCTTCGACCTCCTTTCTGGTGTGGACGACGACGCCCTGGACCCTGATTTCCAACGTTGCCCTCGCTCTCAATCCGGAGTTGCAGTACGTGCTCGTCGATCATCAGGGCGAAAAACTCATTCTCGCCGAGAGCCGGCTGGATGTGCTGGATGGCGAGTACCACATCCGCCAGCGTTATACGGGCAAGGAGCTCGAAAAACAGCGATATGTGCGCATTTTTGATTTGTTGCCGGTGGAAAAAGATGCTTTTTATACGGTCACCGCAGACTTTGTCACAGCGGATGACGGCAGCGGTATCGTGCATATCGCTCCGGCGTTTGGCGAAGATGACAATAAAGTGGGTGCGCAGCATGATTTGCCCCACCTGCAGCCTGTGGATGCCAGCGGGAAGTTTGTTGCCGAGGTAGCGCCTTACGCCGGCATGTTTTTCAAGGAGGCGGACAAACATATCATCCGCGACCTGAAAAAAAACGGCAGCATGTATCGCGTCGAAAAACACACACACTCCTACCCCCACTGCTGGCGCTGTGATACACCGTTGATCTACTACTCCTATGAATCGTGGTATATCCGCACCACCAGTCTGAAGGAACGTCTCCTGCACCACAACGAGAAGATCGACTGGTACCCGGCAGAAGTTGGTTCAGGGCGCTTTGGCGAGTGGCTGCGCAACAATGTTGACTGGTCGCTGTCGCGCGATCGATTCTGGGGTACGCCGTTACCGATCTGGAAGTGTGATTCCTGTGCCACTGCCCTGTGTGTCGGCAGCATTGCCGAGCTCAAAGAACGCGCAGGTGTGGAGGAGATCAGCGACCTTCACAAGCCGCACGTCGATTATCTGACATGGGCCTGTGAGCACTGTGATGGAACGATGCGGCGTGTGCCCGAGGTCATCGATGTCTGGTTCGATTCAGGGAGCATGCCTTTTGCCCAGTGGCATTATCCATTCGAAAATAAGGAGCATTTTTCTGAACGGTTCCCGGCGGATTTTATCAGCGAGGGTGTCGATCAGACGCGCGGCTGGTTTTATTCGCTTTTGGCCATCTCCGTTCTGCTGCGCGATGAGCCGTCCTATAAATCCTGCATGTCCCTGGAGCTGGTTCTGGACAAGAACGGCCAGAAAATGTCCAAGACCAGGGGGAATCGCGTCGATCCCTTCGTCATGCTCGACAAGTACGGCGCAGACCCGGTGCGCTGGTATCTGATGTCCGTCAGCCCGCCCTGGCTGCCGACGCGTTTTGATGAAGAAGGCATCGCCGAGACCGTGCGCAAACTTTTCGGCACGCTGATGAATACCTACAATTTTTTCGCGATGTATGCCAATATCGACAGCTTCACGTATGATGCCCCGGCTGTCGTGCCTGTGGCGGAGCGTGCTGAAGTGGATCGCTGGATTCTGTCCCAGCGCAATCGTCTCGTCGAACAGATCGACGGCTTCTGGCAGCGTTACGATGTCACCAAAGTGGCGCGGGCGATCTCCGCTTTTGTGCTGGATGATCTCTCGAACTGGTATGTACGCCGTAACCGTCGCCGGTTCTGGAAATCCGAGATGGGCGATGACAAGCGGGCGGCGTATGAGACGCTGTATGAGGTGTTGCTGTCTGTTACGCGCTTGATGGCGCCGATCGCACCGTTTATCAGCGATGAGCTGTACCGCAATCTGGCGGAAGGACAGAGCTGGGCGCAGGAGAGCGTGCACCTGGACAGCCTGCCGCGTCCGGAGGAACCCGCCTTCACTTTCCGCGATACCGAGCTGGAGTCGCGCATGGATCTGGTGCGGGCTGTGGTTATGGCCGGGCGTTCGTTGCGTAACGATGCCGGCGTGCGTGTTCGCCAGCCGCTGCAGCGCCTGATCGTCGTGTTGCCGGAAGCAGCGCGGCGGGAGCAGCTTTTGCGCATGAGCGAGCTGATCCGGGACGAGCTCAACATCAAAGCGATCGAATTCGCCGACTCTGCAGAGGCGATTATGAGCAAAAAAGCAGAGCCGTTGTTCAAGAAACTGGGGCCGAAATTCGGCAAAAATGTCAATCAGGCTGCTGCGGCAATTCGTGGTCTGAGTGCCGCGCAGATCGCCAGTCTGGAAGCGGACGGCCGTATCACCCTTCCGATCGATGGGTCAGAAGCCGAGATCACCCTCGAAGATGTACAGCTCAAAGCAGAGGGGGCGGAGGGTCTGGTGGCGACGATGGAAGGCGACTTGCAGGTCGCTCTGGATACACGGTTGACTGATGATCTGATCGTCGAAGGCATGGCGCGGGAGCTGGTAAACAGGGTACAGAACATGCGCAAAGAAGCAGGCTACGATGTCATCGACCGTATCGTCATCGGCTGGAGTGGCGGGGAGACGATTGCGCGTGCCATCGCCGCTCAGCAGGACTACATCAAGGCAGAGACCCTGGCAGAAAGCCTGACACAGAATGGCGGCAGTTTTGATTTCAGCAAAGAATGGAATATTGCCGGAGAAACCGCTGTCCTGAAAATTAAGAAAATTGAATAATGAGTGAAATAAGCTGTGCTTTTTTGAAAAAAAGTCTTATATTCATTGCTAACTGTCCTGTTTCGCAGTGAACACCAAACAACGGAATACTCTTCCTGTGTTGTGCGACGAGTACTGGAATTCTGAAGAGTACTAAGGAGGGTGAGCATGTATTCAGACAAAGAACTCGAACATTTCAAAGCACTGATTCTGGCTAAGCGCGACGAATTGCTCAAGGAATTGGGTAATCTGCGCAATTCGGGCATGTCATCAACTCCGAAAGAAGCATCCGGAGAGCATTCGGCTTATTCCTATCACATGGCTGATCTGGGTACCGATCACATGGAGCGGGAAAAGGCTTTTTTCTTTGCCGGTCGGGAAGGCAAACTGCTCCCTCATCTCGAACGCGCTCTGGAGCGTATCGAGAAAAAAGAATATGGCATCTGCCGGGAATGTGGTGAGCTCATCAGCAAAGCACGCCTGGAAGCCGTACCCCACGCCACCCTGTGCATCGAGTGTAAATCCAAACAGGAAAAAAAACGGTAACCCTGCTGACAGGACCTTCTTCGTGCGGATTTTATTCGTAACTCTCATCGTGGTTATCCTCGATCAACTGACCAAACAGCTCGTCAAGGCACATTTCCATCTCACCGAAAGCATCATGATCATCGGCGATTTTTTTCGCTTTACCTACATCGAGAATCCGGGCATGGCCTTTGGGCTGCGTATCGCCGGGCCGTTGTTTTTCACCGTGTTCTCCGCCATCGCCTGCATCGTGATTTTCTATTTTCTCTACCGTTTGCGGGCTGAGCCGCTGCTGCCTCGTCTGGCCCTGGCCCTGGTTCTCGGCGGTGCGATCGGCAACCTCATCGATCGCGCACTATACGGCAGAGTTATCGATTTTCTCGATTTCGGCTTTGGAATGACGCGCTGGCCGATTTTTAACATCGCGGACGTTGCTGTGAGCATCGGCATGGTGCTTCTGATTGCCATCGTTCTGTTCGAAAAGGACGAGGAGCGGGTCGATGATTCCCGCCTGCCGGAGAAAGTCAAATCCCGTGATTTGCCCGAAAGCGAAGAGCGCGATCTCTGGGATGATCTCGAGTAAGCCATGAGTGCTGCCCAGCCGGACATTCTCGAGTTTCAAATTGCTGAAAATCAGTCTGCCGAGCGCCTCGACAGATATCTTGCCAACCATATCGCCGGCAAAAGCCGGGCCTATCTGCAGGCCCTTATTCAGGCCGGTGATGTGCTCGTAGATGGTAAAATCGTCAAGCCCAGCCATAAAATCAGTCCGGGCGAGCAGGTCGTCGTCCGGCTGAAAGACCGGCCCGCCCCGGAGAATATCCAACCTGAAAATATCCCCCTCGATATCATTTTTGAAGACGAATCTCTGCTCGTGGTGAACAAACCTGCCGGCATGGTCGTGCATCCGGCGTATGCCAACTATTCCGGCACGCTGGTCAATGCACTGATGCATCACTATCAGAATGGTCTCTCCACCCTGAGTGGTCCGCATCGTCCCGGTATTGTACACCGTCTGGATAAAGATACCTCAGGTTTGCTTGTGGTGGCCAAAAATGATGAGGTGCACGCCGCGCTGTCACGCCAGTTTGCAGAAAAGAGCGCCGCGCGCATCTACACGGCTATCGTCTGGGGGCATCCGAAAGAGCAGGAGATGCTGATCGAAACTCAGCTCATTCGCAGCCAGAAAGACCGGCGCAAGATGGTCATCACCGAAGAGGGAGGCAAGCAGGCCATCACTTTGGCGCGGGTGGAAGAGCACTTTCATCTCTGTTCGCTGGTGGAGTTGCACCTGCGCACGGGGCGTACGCATCAGATCAGAGTGCACATGGCCTGGGTTGGTCATCCTGTGGTTGGTGATGCCACTTATGGCGGGCGCAGGCAGGCGATCGTTGCCCTCAATCAGGAAAAAACGCAGGCAGCAGTTGAGATACTGAAAATTATGCCGCGTCAGGCATTGCACGCACGGGAGTTGCGTTTTGTGCATCCTGCAACCGGAGAGCAGATGAGCTTTGGGTGCCCCGTGCCGGAAGATATGCGTCTCCTGCTGGCTCATTTGCAGGCAGAAAAGAAGTAGGCAGAGCCGGCGGGCCTATTCTCCGAGCAGGTCTTTGACCAGGCTGGTCAGCTCATCCGGGAGATAGGGCTTCTGGATGAAACGTGTGGTTTCCCGGCTTGTTAATTTTGATAGAGCCGGGCTTTTGCTGTAGCCACTGCTGAAGATAACCTTGACATCTTCCCTTACCTTGAGCATCTCTTTGTATGTCCCCTCACCATCGAGTTCAGGCATGGTCATGTCGAGAAGAACCATGCGGTACTTGCCGGCATTCGCTTTGAAAATTTCGATTCCTTCTCTGCCATTTTTGGCTTCATCAACAGAAAAACCGATTTTTCTGAGAATGCGTGCACCAACAGCACGCACAGCATTTTCATCATCAACGATCAGCACAGCTCCGTCACTTTGCCACCTGTCCGGCTCCTGTTTTTGTGATGTGCCATTTTTCACCATGTGTGCGCTCTGATCGCTGGCCGGGAAAAGAATCTCGAAACGTGAGCCTTTGCCGGGCTCGCTTTCGATGCGCACGGCCCCTTTGTGGCTGCGGATGATGCCCAGGACAGCTGCCAGCCCAAGCCCGCGGCCCGTGAACTTGGTCGTGAAAAAAGGATCGAATATTTTTTTCAGCGTCTGTTCATCCATGCCGCAGCCGGTATCGCTGACTTCGAGAAAGACATACTCACCCGCTGACAGCTCATCGGACAGGTAGGATGAAGCCAGGTCCTCGGGTGTGCAGTAGCAGCTGCCGGTTTTCAGGGAGATAACTCCCGGTTCGTCCCCGAGGGCATCTGAAGCATTGGTGATCAGATTCATGACGATCTGGCGGATTTGGGTCTCATCCGCCTGTATCAGAGGCAGGTTGTCGCTGAAATGATAGTTCAGGGTTGCTTTTTTGGAGATCGATACTTCCAGCAGTTGCGCGAGTTCTTCGACGATCTGGTTGAGATTGACAGGCTTGATGATAAACCGTCCCTTGCCGGCGTAAGCGAGCATCTGCCGGCAGAGCTCGGCGGCTCGCTGGGCTGCTTTTTCGATGTCGCACAGGCTGTTGACCACAGGGGCGTTTCCCGGTACTTCCAGTTGTGCGAGGCTGGCATTGCCGAGAATGCCTGTGAGCAGGTTGTTGAAATCATGGGCAATGCCGCCTGCCAGCACGCCGAGACTTTCTAATTTTTGCGCCTGCTGAATTTGTGCCTTGAGACGTTCTTTTTCAGCCTCAGCTTTGCGCAGTTCGGTGATATCGCGGATGAAGGCGGTAAAGATCAGTTTGTCCGCCAACTGGCTGGCCTGAACGGTGATTTCGATGTCGATTTTTGTGCCGTCGGCTCGTATGGCTGTTTGCTGCCTGCGCTGCGTTAAGACATCCAAAGCTTCAGAAGCTGTTATCCGCTTCAGGGCTGTCTCATGCCTTTCCTGCAGCTCCTTCGGAATGATCAAATCGGTAATTTTGCGGCCGATGGCCTGCTCGCGCGAGTAGCCGAATGTCTTTTCTGCGGCCGGGTTGAATTCAAGCACGGTACCGTTTGCATCGATGGAAATGATGCTGTCCAGGGCAGATTCGAGCATCGCGGATTTGCGGGCTTCACTTATCTGCAGAGCTTTTTCCGCTTTTTCACGTTCGAGAATCTCGTTGTTGAGCCGTAAATTGATGTTGAACAGTTCCTGGTTGCGCTTTTTAACCTGATACAGGCGCAGCCTGTGAACACCATATATGCTCAGGATCAGGAATAAACCGGCAAAAAACATGAACCATGGCTTGAGCCAGAAAGGCGGAGTGATCACCAGGCGGAGGGAAAGTCCGTCATCATTCCAGACGCCATCACTGTTGGCCGCCTTGATGCGAAACTGATATACACCCGGATTCAGGTTGGTAAAAGTCACTTCATGCTTGTTGCCGAGGTGTATCCATTTTTTATGGAAAGGTTTGAGTTTGTAGGCATAGCTGTTTTTGTGTGGATTGGTAAAGGAAAGAGCCGCGAATTTGAGTGAAAAAACGTATTCCTCATGGGAAAGAGTTAACTCGTTGATCTCAGCGAGGTCTTTCTCCAGTTGTTTGTCTTTGTTGAAAACCGTCAAACCGGTCAGGACAACCGGCGGCACCATAGGGTTCCTGGTCACTTTTTCCGGATAAAAAGCATTGAAACCATTGATCCCGCCAAAGAACATCCGGCCATCCTGCGCATGGAATACGGCACCGGTATTGAATTCATGGCTTTGCAGCCCATCATTGGTATCGTAGTTGTGGAATGTGTGGCTTGCCGGAGTGAATTTGCTGAGCCCTTTGTTTGTGCTCATCCACAGGTTCCCATCGCTATCCGGCAATATCGCGTACACCACGTTATTCGGCAGGCCATGCTGTTCGTTGTATATTTTTACCCGGCCACTGTTCGGGTTCAGGCGGTTCAGACCGCCACCGTAGGTGCCAATCCAGACAGTGCTGTCGTTCTCCGGATAGATGGCGGTGATAATCCTGTTGCTGATCCTGGTGGTATCCCCCGGTGATGGTTGAAAAGCAGTAACTTTGCCACTTTCAGCGTCGATAACGTTGAGGCCCAGGTAAGTGCCGATCCAGATATTTCCGTTCGCATCGTGGCGCGAAGTCAGTACCTTGCGAGAAGTGAGATTGTATTCCTTTGCGTCGCTGCTGTCAGAATAGATAGCGAGCACGGTCTTGCTGCTGTCCATCTTGATCAGGCCGGCAGATGTGCCGAGCCAGAAAAAACCACCGGCAGAACGAATTTCGTAGATCATTTCAGCGCCGAGGTCCGGGGCATCGCTGTTGCGAAAACGAAAGGCTTTGAATTGCTGCGATTTCAGATCGAAGATGAGCAGGCCATTATCCTGTCTTCCTATCCAGAGCTCGCGTTCGTTGCCGAAACAGAGGGAGCGGATAAAGTCGCTGTTATGCCGTTTGAAACCATCTGAAGCCGGGGTGTAGTAGAAAACCCGCTTGTGACTTCTGGCACCGTATTCGATATGGATGAGCCCGTTTGTTGTACCGACCCAGACTTCATCGGGTGAACGTTGAGTGATGGCATATACACGGTTGATGTGGAACGCCTTAGGAGCGTTTTCTGTGTTGCGAAAATGGTAAAATTTACGCCTGTTAGGGTCGAATTTGTTCAACCCGCCTCCCTGCGTGCCAAACCAGAGGACCCCGCCGCGGTCTTCATAGATGGTCATGATTTTGTTTTCGTTCAGACTCGTCGCGTCATAGGGTGAATGCTTGAGCCGGGCGAAAAAACCGTTTTCCGGATTGAACCTGTTCAGGCCGTCATCTGTGCCGATCCACAGCTTACCGTTTCTGTCCTCATAAATCGAAAAGATGGTGTTAGAGGTCAGGGAGTGCAGGTTGTCGTCTTCGTGGTAATACCGGGTGAAGTCATTGGTCGAAGGGTTGTACAGATTCAGGCCAAAATCGGTCCCTATCCAGAGTCTGCCACTGCGGTCACAAAATACGCTGTTGACGAAATTATTACTCAGACTGCTACTGTCGCCTTTGGTATTTGTGTACAAAACGGCGGACTGGGTGAGCAGATCGATTTTGAGCACCCCTCCACCTGTGCCTGCCCAGAGCAGGCCGGTGTTGTCGAAAGCGAGGGAAGTGATTTTTTTCAGTGCAGCGTTGTCGCCGTCGGGAGTGACACGCAGTGAAAGGGGGGTAAACGTGCCAGACTCCGGGTTGAGCCGGTCGATGCCGCCTCCATAAGTACCGATGAGCAGGGTACCGTTTTCCTCTTCAACTATGGCATTGACGAGCGGATGGCTCAGTCCATTGGGGTGGCCTGGGGAACGAACGGGTAACTGGATGAATTTGGTGTGCTGGTGATTGAGACGATTCAATCCGTTGTGGGTGCCTACCCAGTGGCGTCCCCTGCTGTCTTCGAAGAGCACGGAGATACGATTATCACTCAGGGAAGTCGTATCCCCGGGGATATGCTGGTATATTTTGAAAGTCGTGCCATCGTAGCGGTTCAGGCCGTCTGCCGTGGCAACCCAGAGAAAACCACGATGATCCTGCAGGATGTCATTGGCAAAGCTTTGTGACAAGCCCTGTTCGATGGACAAGTGCTCGAACTCGGCAATCGACTGCTGCGCAGTTGCGCTATTCCAGGAGGGAAGGGCGAGCGTGACCATGATGATGAACGGCGTGAGCCCCCGGGTGCAGTTGCGAAAGATGGTGCTCTTTGTTTCCATGGCATTTTGTGTTGCAGGTCAGTCTTCCGTGGGTGCAGGGCCGGTTTGACGACCGGGTGCGTTTTGCAGTGCTTCGTGCATCGTTTTCATTAAATCCAGCGCCTGAAAGGGTTTTTGAATAAAGCCTGCCAGGCGTTTGCCGGAAAAACGTCCGGTCGCTTCCTGTTCGTTGTAGCCGCTGGTGAGTACTACGATAACGTCTTTATTGATGCGTCGCAATTCCCGGAATGCTTCCTCTCCGTTGAGGTGAGGCATGGTCATGTCCAGAAGCACTGCGTCTATTTTATCTTTGTTCTTTTTATAGATTTCAATTGCTTCCCGCCCGTCTTGTGCAGTCAGAACCTGGTAACCGGCCTGTTCCAGTATCCGGCGGCTTATCGCCCGGACGGTATCCTCATCATCAGCGACGAGGATCGTGCCGGAACCCCGTATGTTTTTCGCCGCCAACCGTCTGCTATCTGATGAGTCTTCTGTCTGCTGTTTAGCGCAGGGGAAGAGAACCTTGAAACTGGTGCCTTTTCCGGGTTCGGAATAAACTTTGATCGCACCTTTGTGCCCGCGCACGATGCCGAGTACTGCTGCCAGACCGAGGCCGCGGCCGGTGAACTTTGTCGTAAAAAACGGGTCGAAAATTTTATTGATGGTTTCCTGCTCCATCCCGCAACCCGTGTCGGACACCTCGAGATAGACATAGACTCCCTCGGGGAGATCGACAGACATCCATGACTGTTTCAAATACTCCCTGTCGCACTCCATGGCACCTGTGCTGATCGTTATAACGCCGCTCTTCTCCTCGATGGCGTCCGAAGCGTTGGTGATCAGGTTCATGACCACCTGACGGATTTGTGTGACGTCTCCTTCAATCAACGGCAGGTTGTCGGCAAAATTGAATTTTACGACGGCTTTTTTCGAGATAGACACTTCGAGAAGCTGGGTCAGGTCTTCAACAATTTTGGACAGATTGATCGGTTTGATGACGAATTTGCCCTTGCCTGAGTAAGCCAGCATCTGCCGGCACAGGTCTGCCGCCCGCCGGGATGCCTCCTCAATATCGATCAGGTTTTGCCGAGCCGTTGCAGATGGCCCGATGTCCATAAGTGCCAGGCTGGAGTTGCCGAGAATGCCGGTGAGCAGGTTGTTGAAATCATGCGCTATGCCACCGGCCAGTACGCCGAGGCTCTCCAGCTTTTGTGTGTGCAGAATGCGCTCTTCCAGCTTTTTGCGCGCTTCTTCCGCTTCTTTACGCTTGGTAATGTCCAGTGCGATGGCAATGAAAACGTTTTGCTCCGAAGTCTGAACGTATTGCAGATGAATTTCAGCTGGGTAGCGGGAACCGTCTTTTCGTGTATGCGTGGCCTCAAAGGTGACGACTTCCTTCTCACCGGTTAACAGGGGCTGCAACAGTTTTGAAAACTGCTTTTCGTCGAGTTCTTTCTTTAAATCTAAGGGCGTCATTTCGTGCAATTCTTTATCTGTGTAGCCGAGATTGATCAGGGCTCCCTCATTCAGTTGCATGAAACGCCATGTTTCAGCATCAAAAACGTAGATTTCTATCAGAGAATTCTTGAGGATGCGCCCGAACCGTGTCGCCTGGGCCTCTGCCATCTTGCGGCTGGTGATATCGTGGAAAACGATCTGCAGCGAGAGTTTGCCATTGAACTCGATCAGCGTGCCCAGAAGCTCGACGGTGACAGGCGTCCCGTCCAGGCGCAGCAGTTTTTCTTCACGCAAAGTCGGTTCAACCTTTTCGACAAAAGCTTTGCGGATGCGTTCCTGGATAATGGCTTTGTGATCCGGGTGGACAAAATCCATCACTGACCTGCCGATGAAATCTTCAGCAGATTTTCCACCGAGAACTTTGATCGCAGCCGGATTGATGAAGGAACAGAGGCCGTCGGTATGCACGGCAACCGGGATAGGCGAAAGATCGACCAGGCTGCGGTAGCGCTCTTCGCTTTCCTTCAATTCTTTGACCAGCTTACGCAGCTCGCTGACATCTCGTACCACAGTCAGGCTGATTTCCTGCCCTGCCGGGTCGAGGGTTGCCTGGCAATCCAGCACTACGTCGATGATGGTGCCGTCTTTTGTGATAAACTGGTATTCTATGTCGCGGGCCATGCCTTCTTTCCAGAACCTGGGGATGGTTTCTTCCCTCGCAAGCCTGGCAGATTCCGGTGTCAGCAAAAAATAAATGTCTCGCCCGATCACCTCTTCGCGGCTGTAGCCGGTTTTTTCCAACCAATAGTTATTGACGTTGATGATTTTATCCTCACGATTGATGCTGTGCATCATGATCGGTGTGTTTTCATAGATATGCCGGAAACGTGCCTCGCTTTCGCGAATGAGAAATTCGTTGCGTTTCTGTTCACTGATATCGGTGAAAATGGAAACGATAAAATCCTCACCAGCGAGGTTCAACCGCTCCGCGGAAAACAGCAGAAACTTCTTTTCTCCGGTTTCTGTCGTATATTCGACCTCACCGTTTTCAATGTATTGTTTTTCTCCCAGGCGGGTGATAACCCGTTCACGAAAATCGTCTGTCGGCCAGACACCGAGTTCAAAATTGGTTTTACCGATGATCTGTTCGCGTTTGACATTGAAGATTTTCTCGAAAGCCGGATTGCAATCTCTGATGTCGCATCCCGGATAGCTCGATAACACGATGGCGTTGGGAACAAAACGGAAGATAGCAGAGAATTTTTCTTCTGATTCGCGCAGTGCCTGTTCGCTGTGCATGCGTTCCGTGATGTCAGAAACAATGCTGATGATATGTTCCTGCCCATGGATGGTAATCAGTTCCGAAGAAAGTTTGAAGTGCCGCACCCCTAGTTGCGGGTGGTTATAGGCCACCTTACTGTCGATGACGAGTTGTTTTTCTCTTATCTCGCGGTTAAAAGCACGCAGTTCTTCGGGTACTGTGTCCCAGAGCTTTAATTCAAGGGAAGTCTTGCCGAGTGTCTGCTCCCGGGTTAAACCAAAGATTTTTTCAAAAGCCGGGTTCACAGCGATGAACCTGCCCTCAGGCCAGGTATTGAGAGAAATGGCGATGGGTACAAAATTGAAAATCGAGGCTAACTGTTCCTGCGACTCGCGCAGGGCGTGTTCTGCCTCCACCTGCGCGGTAATATCGACAAGGATCCCCTCATAATATAAAATGGCACCATCCTCATCTGTGCGTGTTGCGCTGAAAGCCCGGCAAAAAATGATGCTGCCATCCTTGCGTTTCAACTGGATGACAACGCCCTGAGAGTTTGTTTGCGGGTTGATCTTTTGCATCAGCAGCTTGCGTTGCTCGGCGTCAGCATATACATCGGTGGGGATATCCAGAGCGAGCACTTCCTCGACTGAGTCGTATCCGAGCATATCCACCAGAGTGGCGTTGACGATCAGGAAGCGTCCGTCTGGCGTGCTGCGATAGATGCCCACAGGAGAGTGGGCCGGAATCTGCATGGATTGTTGGCCTGAGCGCTCGGATTTTGGTTGTTTTTTATCGGGAAGGGCGGATGGGGAGTTGTGCCTGTCCAGTGCAGCGGACAAAATTATGCGGATTTCCCGCTCGCTGGAGGCTTCTGTGATGGTTTTGTGCTCAGGCAGACTGTCCTGACTGGAGCCGCTTTCTGATGGCAGGGCGAAGAGTACGGGCTTGCCACCAGTGTGCAGCTTACCCGCTGCCCGCCGCACTGCAGCAGGGTTCTCCCCCTCGATGATAAGCACATCCGCTTCATCCTGGGTCTCACCGTCAAATGTCGCTGTTTTCACGGTGTAGCCCGCGCTGCCCAGTTTTTGTACGATGACCGGACTATGCGGTTTTGTCCCCGAGGTAAAGAGATATAAGAGAGTTTTCATTTCTTTTCCCCACCCACGCGTCTTCACTACGGCTGGCGCCGGACGATCATCTGAATACACGAGCCGATAACACCGGACATGCCCCGAACCGGTTACGCGAGTTCCTCAACCCTCCAGGGGAGAAAGACGATGTGCTGCGTGTGTGACCGTGAAATGTTGATAGTGGGTTCTAACTGTAAGAGAAGTGTCTCTATGCCCTTGTTTGTACTGTCTGGTTATATTTTGCAAGAAATGAGTGATCAACAACGCAGTTCAGAGAAGTAATACCAGTTTCTGAAAAGAGACGTGAGAGATGTTGAACTTGAGATTGCGAAGAGCGTTTGCTTGAAACCAGACGATATCGAACTATTGGGGCCCGAAGGCTTCACCGCGTATTCGCTCAACAGGCACGAAGCAACAAATACCGCATGGAAATTCGGGCAAATAAACCTAAAATAGGATAAAAACAAAATTAATCCAACGAAAAACAGATCAAGCATAAAAAAAGGCACTTTCAGCAAGAAAATCCAATTGCTGAAAAATTTATACATAAAGTTCTGTTTGGAGCTTTCCCCTGATGGAGTATCTGTACGACCTGTATCCCGCAAGGATACACGCAACAGCACCTGAGAAAATCACAGGAGAATGGGCACCCCACCAGGTAAGCCCTGAAGAGATAGCTGATATGCAGAAGGTCAGATCGTTTCATCAGCCAGTCAATAAACGTGCGGACTGGTGCCGGAGCGTTCCTGACATGAGAAAGCCTGTGCGAGAGTAAATTCCAGTTATCCCCCTTCTCTCTGCGGCGCGCTATTACTGGCATTAAGCGTCCGGGTATCGAGTCAATTCAGCAAACCGGGCTCGGCTCAGATACCGGCATCTGTCATTCCGGCCAGGCGAAGTGCTGTGCCGGAATCTCATTTTTTCGGGCTCGTGCCCGAGTCCGGGGGAATTCCGGCCTACCCTTGCGGGGAAACCGGAATGACCGTTCTCGGGTAGGCACGTGCTGTTGTCACGCTGCCTGGTTGAAAAAATGCAACCGTGCTGAGCTAAGTGGATAACCTGACATAAAGCGGGATAACTGGAATTTTTCAGATTACTTCATCATGACGATTTTGTGGAACACGACCGTGCTGCCCATGGCCAGGCGGACGTAGTACAGGCCACTTGTCAGGCTGCGTCCAGAGTCATCACGGCCATCCCAGCGCACTCTGTGGCTGCCAGCTTCTGCGAAGCCGTCCTCTAATGTCCGCACACGCTGGCCGATCACATTGTAAATCGCCAGGGTGATGCGCTGGCTTTGCGCCAGGGTGAACGCGATCGTGGTCTCTGGATTGAACGGATTGGGATAGTTTGCCAGTATCCCGTAGCCCTGCGGCAGACTACCGAGCACGATGGGGTCGTCTGTGTTTTCCCCGGAGATGCCGGCCGAAATCGCCCCGCCGGTGGCAGTTACGGTGATCTGGTCTGTCCCGATGGCGCCGTCGCTGTCCTGCACTTCCAGGATCAGCGTGTACGTACCCGGGTAAGTCAGGGTGCCGGTGCCGGATTTGGAGCCGCTGAGCAGAGGAGTGACCGCACCACCGTTAAACTGATATTTCCATGTGAAATTCGCGGCCGGAATAGTGCCGTCTTCAGCGTCAGTTCCCTCGCCGGTAAAGGTGATCGTTGAGCCCACCGGGAAGCTGTCGCCATCGTTCGGCGCGGTAATCGTTGCCACAGGCGGCGTGTTGGTGTTGCCGCTGGTAACGGTGATGGTGACCTGGTCTGTGCCGGTGGCGCCCTGGTCATCGGTTACGGTCAATACGGCGATGTATGTGCCGGCAGCGTTGTACGTGTGCGAAGGATCGGCTTGCGTCGAGCTGTTGCCATCGCCAAAATCCCAGGAATAACTCTGGATGCTGCCATCAGGATCGCTGCTGTTGCTGCCGGTAAAGTTGACGGTCAGAGGTGCTGTGCCACTGGTCGGCGTTGCTTCTGCGACGGCGGTCGGGGGCTGGTTCCCTGCGCCTCCGATAGTGATCGTCACCGAAGTCGAAGCCTTCAGACCGCCGCTGTCGGTCACTTCCAGCGTGATGGTAAATGTGCCGTCCTGTGGTGGGGTTACGGTGCCGGATTTAACCCCGGAGGCGAAGACGTAGTTTGCCGGCAGGCCGGGGCCGTTTGCACTCCAGACAAAGCCGCTGGCAGCAACTGTCCCGTCCTCGGCATCTGTGGCATCACCTGCGTAGTTGATGCTCGAACCTGAGGGATAGGTGGCACCATCACTCGGAGAGGTAATAGTCGGAACCGGCGGCGTGTTTCCGCCACCACCGCCGCCACCCGGAGCGCCGACACCCACTGCATGCCAGGCATTCTGTACCTGAATGTGTTCCTGGCTGCCGTCGCCGTAGAGGTCAATCGCTGCGTTCACCGTTGCATTGCGCGCATCTGAATACTGCGAATTGGTTGTCAGGTAGGTTGTCTGCGCACGGTACCATATCTTTGCTGCCTTGGTTATGCCGATGCCTGTGACGCTATAGGAGTCGCCGTTGTCGTTGGTGCCGCTGCCTCCCTCGGTAAGCAGAAAAAACTGGTGGTTGGCCACGCCACTGTTGGTATGCACTCCGCCCCAGTCGTTAAAGGGATTGGGGTTGGCTGTGGATGCCCAGAAATCACCTTGATAAGTATCCGGATCACCACCCTGGTTGGGGTTATCCATATAGCGCAGGGCATCACCCGGTGTCGCCGGAGTGTAGCATTCCTCACCAACCTTCCAGTTGGCCGTCCCCGGCTTGGCATAAAACTCCACGGCTGTGCCGAAGATATCTGAAAGAGCCTCATTCAGCGCGCCGGGCTCGGACTGATAAACCAGATTCGATTCAAAATCAGTAACCCCGTGGGTGTACTCATGCGCGCTGATATCGACGGTGACCAACGGGTCGAAATCGATGCCATCACCATCGCCGAATCGCGCCTGGGAACCGTCCCATGAAGCGTTGTTGTAGTTGGTGCTGTAGTGTACAGAGCCGATGATCTGCATGCCGTTGCCGTCGATACTGTTTCGGCCATGAACGTTTTTGTAGTAATCATAAAACTGCATTGCCCCCCAGTGATGATCGACGGCGGCATTTTGCACAGCAGCATTCCAGACATTATCCGCATCAGTGAACAGCGTGCCCGGCAAAATGGTGCTGTTGTTGGCGTTGTAGGTTTTTATGTTACGCGTTACGTCGTACATCTCGAAGGTTGAGCCTGTGTCATTGGTGTTGATATCGACAGTGCCGCTGTACAGGCTTGTGCCTGTGCCCACAGCGTTGACGCTGTGCATGGAGTTCCAGCGGTTGATCACCTCGCCGGTGCGCGCATCGATGAAATATGTCCAGTTCCCAGCAATGGGCTCTTCTGTCGGCAGCATCAGCTTATACGCAAGCCTGAAATCCGAATCGAGAAACAGCCCCTTGTTCGGTGCAATAACCAGTTCAGGAATCGGCTTCCATGTTTTATTGGGATCTCCGTAAACCTGTTTGAGAATTGCTTCTTTGACCGGGCTTTGCCAACGGAATTTACTGGCACCGACATGCTTTTTCGCGATCTCAAAAGCCTGGTCTGCACTGATCTGCGGCGCGACCTCAAGCTCAATTCCATCGACGAGCTGGCCGTTGATCACCCTGACCACACCGTTCGCGTCGGCGTGCAAAATCATTTCCGAACCGAATACTTTTACACCTTTGTAGTAGTGTTGTACCCGCGTATGTGTCATCCCGAGGTCGTCTTTTTGGAAACGCACGGGTTTGAAGTCATTCACTTCTGACTGAATCCCGAAAACCTGCCGGTTGTTGCGCATGAACGAACGTACGGCTTCAGCATTTTCGAGGTCAAGCCCCCGGACGATGGAGCCCTGCAGAAGAACCGGCCGCTGTGATTCTGGATTGACCTGGACGCGCTCAATCCCGGGCAGGTATTTTTTTGCCTGGGAAATGGCCTGAAACGCGGTTGCTTTTTGTCGGGTTTGGGCTATGGCTGATGCCGAAGCCAGGATGAGAAAGGCCATGGCTGCTTTGCTCATGGCACGGGAGAATGAAGTTGGCATTTTTCCTCCAATCAGTTGTTTGCGGCCAGTGCTGGCTCAAAAAAAGGCCAGGTGCCCGCAAAAAGACCACACACAAAAAATCCCGGCATAGCAGAGGGGGGCTGCTCAAACCGGGAACGTCCTGTACAGACGTCGTTGATTTGGGATAAAAAGTCTATCCAATATATATGTAAACCGCAAGTGTGTTGTGACGGGCGCATAGCGCGCATCGTAGTTCACAAACTGTCTGGCCGGTTTATTCCCGAATTTGAAGATGAAAAAGACAATTATCGGTTTTCAGGTACGATATATCGTGCACTACAAACGTTTCACCTCTCGTCACACCACTCCAGCAGTGAGACGCCCCAGTTGCCGCTCCCGCGGCAGTACACAAACGAAACGAGATATCGCCTGCGTCTGAAGGCCGCACCTATTTTTCACGCGCCAGCGGATACGGTTTCTGCCTGCTGGCAGATTGCGTGATTATGATAGTCGATGAATTCCTGCGCGATTTTGTGCCCATCTGCTGTGCGCAACTCCTCTGCTTTGAGCCGGTGCAGGCCTAAGTCGAGCATGGCGTGATGATTCGGGCACAGGCAAATGATATTTTCGCTTATGTCTTCGCCATGATGTGGCGCTCCAAGAGGGCGCAGGTGATGGGTTTCCGCATAGGTACTGCCATCTGCCAGATTGATCGTGCTGCCGCAAATTTGGCAGCGGTCACCATGAAAACGGCGGACGCGCAAAGCCTGATCTGTTTCGCGCAACACGCGATAGGTTGTACACAATTTGCGTATTTTGCGCTCGCGAATGCGCAAATCAAAGGCTTTGGGAGCAGGATGAGGCGTGCGTTCGCCTGCAGCGCGGACCGGCGGCTCCGCCGTCTGCTGGTGGGAAGAACCGTTGCCTGCTGCCAGGCTGCTGTTTTGCGACAGGTGCATGCCGTTTGGCGGAGACGCTTTTTCGAACTCAGGCAGCTCTTTTTCGATTTTTTGACGGTCTGACTTGTCCTGCGCAAACTGCAGAAGAATTTCACGAATATGATTGGACACGCCACTGAGATAAGCCTCTACCAACGTATCAAATTCAGCTGTGCCGGAAATCTCCGGCTTGAGGCCGCGCAGCCAATTGTTCTGTATGGTCGCAACCGCGCGTTTGTGCCGTGCAGCAATGCTGCGAACGGCCTGGCGGCGTATGTCGGCAAATGGGCTGTCGTGCATCGTCGTCGAACGCAATTCGCGAATTTCAGCGATCACTTCGAGAATGGTTTCGATCTTCCTGCTCATTATCTCCTGCCTTCGTTTGTATGAGTATGCGTGTAACCGTTTGTCTGGTATTGGTCATATCAGTGAGTGCTATTTTCATTGTCGCTCCGCTTCAGATGCAGAATACCCCACCGTGCCATCCCGGCCATTGCACAGCGCAGAGCCGGAATACCCGGCTCTGTCCATCATGATCGGCTGAACGGACAGGCTGGGACTCCCTAAAATGAGAACAGCGACCAACCCTATAATGTATGAGCAGTCTGGTGATTTTGCAAAAAACGTAACGGGCGGGATAACAGAGAATGTTTCAGATTTTGGGACAGCATTCCTGCAGTGATACGTGGAGATCATCGCGCACGATGACGAAATGGTTCGGCGGCACCACATGCCAGTCGTCCTCGATGGCAGTCAGCTTTTCCGACACGATCAGCACTGCGTGCTCACTGGGCTCTGTGATGTGCATCCGGCAGACCCCGCCTTCACAACTGAACCGGCTGCCGATGGAATGATAGAGCGTCGGCGGCTGGATGGTGGTATCAGAGCAGTAGCGCAGGGCCATGACGCAGTGCCCGTTGGTCACGGCCAGGTTGAGATGGTGTGGCTCGGTCACATTTTCCTGCCTGCCAATCTCGATGACTGTGGCAATAGCCTGTTCGATGGCAGCGATTATGTCCGGCGCGTGAAAATCTTCCTTGCCGGTTTCATGAAGAAAATCGAGGAACAGGGCGAAAAAATGTTCCGAGTCAGTTGAGCCCTGAATCCAGTGATAGCGTTCATCGCTCAGTTCCCTGCGCAGAGGGCGCTTGAGCTTTTTGAATTCTCCGATCTGGCCGTTATGCATCATCAGAAAATCCCGGTAGTGAAATGGATGGCAGTTCGCTTCCGAAACATCACCGGTGCTGGCAGCGCGGACATGCGCGAGCATGCAGCCGGAACGGATTTTCGAAGCATTGTAGCGCAGGTTGCGGTTGTTCCAGGCCGGACTGGTGGAAACAAAAACGGCTGGTTCGCTGCCAAAACCGGGCACATACCAGCCGATGCCAAAGCCATCTCCATTCAGCGGCTCCGAACGCTCCTGCGCATGATAACTTTGATGAATCAGAGAATTATCCGGTTCATAGAGCAGTTCGTGCATCACCAGTGGGGCACCTTTGTAAGCGATAAAACGGCACATGATAAACTCCTGTGTTTGACAGCGTTCTTTGGGATTGTTGATGATATAATTGGGGATGCGATCCGCGGTCTGGGACAACCCATCGGTGTGGGGGCGACCCGCCGGTCGCCCCTATGGGTTTCGTGTCTGTTATCATCAGCAATAATTACGTTGCCAGACGGTGTAAATGTCGGTGTTTTGATGAAACCATCTGGTAACGCCGGTTTTAAATCCACGCGTAATGGCACCAATGGTTTGGGGATGATTTTTGATATTTATTTTGTCGTCGTCGTTGTTTGTAGGGGGTGTGGTCGGGGTTCAAAATTTTGAACCCTGACGAAAATGTTGATAATCTCATAACCTGTTTGGTAGCCGTGGATTTAAATCCGGCCACTCGTACCGCGACATTTATGTCGCGTCGCCGCCATCCCGCATAAAGCATCCTGGATTATGAAAAGAATCGTATTTCGCGGCATGAATGTCGCGGTACAGCCTGCCTGCGACCGATTGAAAAAAATATTTTGTTGAAAAAGATGGGTTGAATATCTATTTTACCGTTTTGTCAAAAGGTTTTGTTTTTCCACGACCAATATGAAATGAGCGCAGCTTAACCGGGCTTTCACCTCGCCGTACCTGCAAAAAGCTGCCGCTCCTGTTTCGTTGCTAAAATAATCTGACGAATCCGGACTCCGAGCTATCGCCATCTGTATCTGAACAGATGGTCCTGCGGGCCAGCTTGCCCGGCTGGCTTAACTTTGAGGATGACGCCTGAGGGCCCAAATCCATGCTGCTGGTTTCCAGCGATATGCTGACAGCACACAATCCAATCTCATTTCTCCCAATCAACTAACCCTCAACTTTTTATGGAAGGATTCTGCTATGATAAAAAAATGCTACCTGCAAAAGAGTGCATCGGTTCTTGTCCTGCTCCTTCTGCCTGTCCTGGCCTCGGCCCAGATTACGATCACCCAGAGTGATTTTCTCGGTCTCATCGGCACGCGGCAGGTCAGCTTGTCGGACCAACGCGATGATTCTATTCAGGTGAACGTTGGCTCGGCAGGTGAGAACCAGGTCTGGGACCTGCGTTCGGTACAGATCGTTGATACTATCTTTGTTGAAACGCTTTTTTTGAACCCGGCCGACTTGCCCGGTGCAGCAACGTTTCCCGGAGCGAATCTCGCAGAGCGTACTTACTTCAAGAGCATGGAGGATAGCCTGGAGGGTGAGTTCTGGCTTACCAAGTTTTATGATGTCCAGTCCATGTACTTTATCGAGCTCGGTGACAGCATTTTTGTGAAAGGGAACGGCGCCGATACGAGCATGGTCTCTTTCAGTCAGGATACCCTCAGTACCATGCCGGTGACTTATGGTGATGAATGGGTTACGGTTGTACAGGATACCTTTGGCTTCTATCCGGCAGTGGGGACGATCGCCATTGAAGAGACCTCTTCTCTCATCGATGGCTGGGGCACCCTCAAGTTGCCCATGGGCGATTTTGAGTGTTTGCGTGTGCGCGAAATCATTAAAGAAACTTCGCAATCTATTATCAATGGCATGGTGACTTCCACAAGTGCTGACTCATCCATCAACTACCTCTGGGTTTCGAAGGATAATTTCGTGCTCGCTTCGGTTTCCAGCCAGCCTGGGATAACGGACCCGAACTTTACTCTGGCCACGCAGTTCACGCGTCTTGATTCATCCAGTGTGATCACGACCGGTATTGCTGATGCGCAGGCAAAACTACCAGAGTCTCCCCAACTGTTGAGCAACTATCCTAACCCGTTTAACCCTGAAACGCGGGTCCGATTTACCGTGCTGAAAAACGGCCCGGTGAGTGTGCAGGTTTATGACCTCAACGGCCGCTGGGTGACAACCCTTTTTCAGGGCACGGCGACAGCAGGGGTAAACGAGACCGTATGGAACGGCCTGGATGCCCGCGGCCGGGTCGCACCAAGCGGTATTTATTTCCTGCGCATGAAGACCGCAGATGGTGCTCTTTATCAGCACAAGATGCTGCTGGCAAAATAATCTGCAAACTATGTTTTCCCCTTGTGGGAAGCGGTCTCATACCTGGGCGGGGAATATCTCTCCCCGCCCCAATTTTTGTACTACCGCTATCCGTTATTTTACGTGCAAACTCCTGCCACCTTATGCCTCCGTGGTTTCAACCCGATTATCTTCCTCTGCATAGCCCCTTTGTTTTGGCCGGCAGCGTATGCCCCGGCTTTCAGGGACAAACGCTGTTGATAGCCTGATTGAAAACTTCTGCAAAAACAACCCGAGCACTCTTATCCCGCTGGATGCATCGAGAGGCGAGGCATGGACAGGCTGGCTGAGCCGTCGCTTTTCGGGTTGATGGATAACCGGGATGTCGAAGGAAGATGGCGTTTATTTTGTCACGAAAATCAGTTTGGAATCGACTCCCGTATTACCTGTATTCGGGTCGTAAGCCGTGACAAGAATTTCGTAGCGTCCGGGTTTTTCCGGTTTGAAACTTCCCGAGAAGAAGCTTGTCTCGCCGGTAAATTCGAGGGGGAATTCGGCAACAGTTTCGCCACCCTGCCTGACATAGGCCATGATTTCATACTTGTTTGAATCCCACAAGCCTCCCGGCGCTGTCGGGCACCCGCACATCATGACCAGATGAATGCGTACGCTGATTTCCCCGGCGGTTTTACCCAGGCTCATGCGCTGCAGGCTGTGCGGCGCGACGATTTCGAGAGCAAACCCGGACAGACGCAGGATGACACCATCGCCGCTGATATCCTTGCCGGGCAGCAGCCAGAGCTGCCGGCTGGCGCTGGTGATGGACTGTGGCCGGGCAAGCGGCCCCTCAG
>WFTM01000251.1 GCA_015485525.1 Candidatus Zhuqueibacterota bacterium
CCGATGCAAACAGCTTTGTCGTCATCCTGTCGCACGATGCCAAGCTCGACGATCCGGCCATTATCGCCTCTGTCGAACATGGCGCTGCCTATATCGGTGTGCTCGGCAGCAAGCGTACGCATGCCAGACGGGTGGAACGTTTGCGTCAGGCCGGACTGACGGAAGAGCAGATCGCCCGGCTGCACGCACCAGTGGGGCTGGATATCGCTGCGCGTACGCCTGCGGAAGTGGCTGTCAGCATTCTGGCACAGATCACAGCGGTGATGAGGGGAGGAGATGAGTAGGGGCACGCTGCCGGCGCTGCTCCTCGCCGCAGGGCAGTCTTCGCGCATGCAGGGCGGTCACAAGTTGCTCCTGCCCTGGAAGGGGCGCTCGCTGCTGCGCCATGCTTTTGAAGTGCTGCACTCCGGGGCGTGCGACCCGGTGATCACCATTCTCGGGGCCGAAGCAGAGCGGCTGCGCCGGGAGTTGCCGCCGCAGGCACACGTGCTGGTGAATGAAAACCATGCCGCAGGAATGGCCAGCTCCATCGTGCTCGGGATCAAGCACATCCCCGCTGGAAGCGGGGGCGCAGTCATCGCCCTGGCAGACATGCCCTTTGTGTCGCCGCAACTGGTGCAGCGCCTGTGCGCGCTTTTTTTTGCAAACAGAGCTGAGAAAATCATCGTACCGGAGCACGCCGGGCGACGGGGCAATCCGGTGGTATTTCCACAGCGTTTTTTTGATGAGCTGCTGACTCTTCAGGGAGATCAGGGTGCGCGCAGGGTGATCACAGCACACAGCCGGGAGGTGGCGTTGTGCCCGGTGGACGACGCCACTGTCTTTGCCGATATCGACACGCGCGAAGCTTACGAGCAGGCGCTCAGGCCGGGCAGCACCGGGGAATGATGGGATTATTGAGCGGGAGAACAGGGTGGCGTGCGCTGCACAGCGCTGGGAAAAACTGTCTGGTTTTATGAAAGAGCGCCTGCAGCGTCAGGGATGATCCTTTTTCAGGGCGTCGCGCAGCGCAGTGCCGATATCGGTGTAGCGGAAGTTGTAGCCATGGTAGAGCGCTTTCTCCGGCAGCACGCGCTGGCTCATGAGAGCGGCGTTACCCTGTTCGCCGAGGGCGAGCTTGAGGGCAAAAGCCGGCACGCGGAAAAACGCCGGGCGGTGCAGCACATGTGCCAGAGTGGCGGTGAACTCGCGGTTGCGTACGGCTCCTGGGGCAGTGGCATTGATCGGCCCTTCGATATGGGCATCCTGCAGCGCGAGCAAAATCAGCCCGACGACATCATCGACGTGAATCCACGACATCCACTGCCGGCCGCTGCCGAGGGGGCCGCCAAGCCCGAGACGGAAAGGCGGCAGCATTTTTTTCAACAGCCCGCTGTCAGGCCCAATCACAAGGCCGATGCGCAGGAGGACGACGCGCACATGAAACTGTTTGATTTTGAGGGCTTCGCTTTCCCACTGCGTGCACAAGCTGGCGAGAAAATGTTTCCCCGGGGGTGTCTCTTCGGTGATTTTCTTTTCATCAAATGCGGGGTAAAAACCGATCGCCGAGCTGTTGATCAGCACTTTCGGCCGTTGTCGGGCATTGCGCACCGCTTCGACAAGTGCTCGCGTGCTGTCGATGCGGCTCTGCAGGAACAAGCGCTGCCGTTTCTCACTCCAGCGCCCGGATGCGAGATTCTCACCACTGAGATTGACCAGTGCGTCTGCCGAGGCGATTTCCTCCGCCCACGCACTCTCCGGGTTAAGATCCCATTCGACGATCCGGCACGATTCACCGAGCAGCTTCTGAGCTTTTGCCTGTGATCGTGTCAGAACACAGACCTCATGGCCTTCATTGAGCAATTCACTTACCAGCCTGCGACCGATGTATCCTGTTCCCCCTGCGACAAGAACCCTCATTTTTCCCTCCGCTCAGATCAAATTCTCCTGGTACAGCACGTAGCCATCATCTTAAGACAGGAAAAAATCAACAGCAAGTTTTTTACGACGAGGAGACGGTGCCGTGTACCGGCAGGGTGGGAGAAATGATGCGAACGCCGGCAAAGTAATGAGGGCACGGGGAAAGTGCCCTCTGGGTTAAGGCGCATCTCAAAACAGGATTCGTTCGGGTACAACTACTTGATCACGCGGTCTTCGATCCAGATTGCCGGCTCCAGCTCGAGGGAGCTGCTGCCGCGTTTCTGCACCCGCGGTGCGATGTAGTCGATATGGGGCTCATAGCCTAATTTTGAGCGCGGGTGCGGCTCGATCGCTCCGTTGCTGACTTTGAAATCATAAGAGCGCAGAGCGACTTTATCTTCCAGCCGGTTGATACGCAATTCGTAGATCCCATCGACCAGCCAGTCTTTGAGCAGAAAGGGCAGGGCGTTGGGTTCTTTCCCGGCCGGGTGGGGATGATAGAGCTGGTTGCGTACTTTGCGGAAATGTCCGGGCTGGATCGCGTCACTCATCGTGCGTTTGCTGTGTGCCACGATCGTACCATCGCGGAAAAGGGTGGCGATCTGTGAAGCCCTGCTCTTGCCTGCTGGCAGGTCTGCGCCACCGAGCCAGTAATAAATTTCCGGCCATTTGTCTCCCTTCCACTTATTCATCCGGATGAGGGCAAAAGTGCGCCAATACCCATCGTACCGAAAGGTTTTCTGCGGATTAAAGGGGTCGTTGCCCGCAGATGTCTGCACCAGACGCACCGGAAGGCGTGTGGCCGGCTTGCCATCGATGAGGTAGGCAATGGTATAAACGCCGGGGGTTGTCAGCGTAATATCGGCCGGGGCTTTGGCCAGAGCCATGGCGTAAACGCCGGATTTGACCTTATAGTCTTCGTAAAATGTAAAATGCCCGAGTACCTTGTTGCTGGCATCGAGCACAGCGACCTGGCCTTTGAATTTGCCCTCGGGCGCAAAGATGATGCGCGCGCTCTGAAAGCTGATCAACCCGGACTGGCTGTCAAAGTACGTGTCGAGCAGGTGCTCGTAATCTAGGGCAGGCGCGTACTGCCGGGCACCGGCAGAACCGGCAGAAGCGATCGCCAGCACGACCGGCAGCAGTTTGCGGATGATTGTTTTCATGAAACCCTCCAGAAAAGAGATGAATAGTGATGATGACTTCTCTGAAGGATACGCAAAAACGATCTCTTCCGCTTGTCCGCAGGGGACAGGTTTTAATGCACGGGGGACAGGGGCAGACAGATTCAGCCCGCAGCAGGGCTAACGGGCTGAATTCATGCGGTGTGAAGTCCGGCGCCCGGGCCTGTATTCCTCTTCAAGATGCGCGCGAATCGAGTCTTCATCCAGCCAGACGGGTTTGAGACGATGGCGGGCAAAAAGGGGAGCCTGATCTGCAAAATGTGCGGAGGCGCTGTCCAGCGTGGCACTGCCGAACTGGTGTAAACTTTTCGATGTGAGCCGCCCTGACGGGTCCCATTCGGCGAGCAGGATAAAGCTGTCTCCGGCAATGGCCTGCAAACGGCCATCAGGCTCGCGGCGGTGATAAATCGCGCGCAGTACATCCGGTGCGCCGGCAAGGGGGAGGGTGACCCGGCCACGCTGGAGAAGGTTGAGATCGCCCCATTTTACTTCGAGCTGCCCGTGCTTTTCGAGCAGCATGGCCGCTGTTTCGCGCAGGGCGTTTTGCAATGTTGCAGGC
>WFTM01000252.1 GCA_015485525.1 Candidatus Zhuqueibacterota bacterium
CCGAGACGGATACACACTTCGACGGCACGGGTGAGCAAGGTGTCGGAAATCGTCACCTGCGGCAGGAGGTGCTCGCGCGCGCGGGCGATTTTGCTGCGCAGGGCCTGTTGTTTTTCCGCCCACTGGGCATGAAATTTTTGTGGATCAGCCCGAAAGGCCTCGGTGCGCGCGACGATCTGCATGCGCTGCTGCACGTCTGTAATGGTCGCTATCTGCGCGTGCAGGCCGAAGCGGTCGAGAAGCTGCGGCCGCAGGTCGCCCTCCTCAGGGTTGCCTGAACCGACGAGCACAAAGCGAGCCGGGTGGCGCACGCTCAGCCCCTCGCGTTCCATGACATTGACGCCGCTGGCCGCAACATCGAGCAGCAGATCGACGAGGTGGTCTTCGAGCAGATTGACTTCATCGATATAGAGAAAACCACCGTGCGCGTACGCCAGCAAACCCGGCTCAAAGGCCTTGACACCGTGCCGGAGAACCGCCTCGATATCCAGTGTTCCGACGACACGGTCTTCCGTGGCCCCGAGCGGCAGGTCAACAAAAGGCACGGCAACCGGCCCGCCGGGTATATTTTCAAAGAGCGCAACGCGAGTTTTCTGCCCCTGGCTTTCGATCTCCGCGTGCAGGGTGCCACGCTCGACCGGGGGCAGCAGAGCAGCGAGGGCACGCACCGTCGTACTCTTTGCCGTGCCGCGGTGCCCCATGATCATCACACCGCCGATTCCGGGGTCCACAGCATTGAGCAACAGAGCCAGTTTCATCTCCCTCTGCCCGACGATGGCAGTGAAGGGAAAAATCGGTGCGGTACTTTCTGTTGCGGTCTCGCTCATCGATACAGCGTCATCCTAATTTTCTGCCTCATCCGCTGCTTTCTCTTCCTCGCCCAATGCTTCGACAACCAGCTCGATCAGGTCTTTGACGATGATCTTGTCCTCATTACCGGTCGCCTTGACGGCATCGGAATACATGGCGTAATCCTTCGGGCAGACGGTGACGAAGTACTGGATATCACCGAGGGACAGGGCTTCTTCGATACGCTGTTCGCTGGTACGCTTTTGCTCGTTGGAGGTATCCATCCAGATGCGGCCACCACCGGCGCCACAGCAGAACGTGTTGGCGCCACAACGCGGCATCTCGCGCAGGTCCAGCCCCAGCGCACGGATTACTTTGCGCGGCGCTTCGATTTCGCCATTGTAGCGCGCGAGATAGCAGGGGTCGTGCAGAGTCACTTTGTAATTCAGTTTATTGGCGAAGTTGAGCTTGCCCTCTTCGATCAGCTTGACCAGAATATTGGTGTAGTGATGCGCCGTGTACGTAGCACCAAAAGCCGGATATTCGTTACGGAACGCGTTGAGGGTGTGCGGATCCGTGGTGAAGACTTCCTTGAATTTGGCTTTTTTCAGGACAGCAAGATTATCTTCAACCAACATTTCGAACAGGCCTTCTTCACCGACACGGCGGACATCGTTACCGCTGTTCTTTTCGCCATCGTAGAGAATGCCGAAGCTCAGGCCGGCACGATGAAAGACATCAGCGACATGGCGTGACAGGCCCTGGATGCGCGGATCGAACGAGCCGTAATCGCCGACAAACCACAGATAATCGACCTCCTCCTTGCGCGCATCAGGCAGTTTGAAGGACAATCCTTTCTGCCAGCGGCCGCGTTTCTTCGGCGATTCGCCGAAAGAGTTGCCATAATCGCCCAGGTTCATCAGCGCACCCTGCAGGTTATCATCGAGTTCACCGAGATCGACGAGATGGCGACGCATCTGCACGATGCTGGTCAGATGCTCGATGCCGACAGGACAGTTGGCCATGCAGGCCATGCAGGTCGTACAGCTCCACAGGGTTTCCGGGCGGATCACCTCCATGGGTACATCGATTTTCAGCAGTTCATCGCTGCTCTTGCCGTTTTTGGCCAGAGGCCATTTCGAACCGGGCAGGAATTTCTGCTGCAACCACTCGCCGGGCTTGATCGCTTCATTGGCGAAGGTGCGCAGATCGAGAATGACATCGCGCGGTGACAGCGTGGTGCCGGCTGCATTGGCCGGGCAGGCAGCGTGACAGCGACCGCACTTGGTGCAGGCGTCGAAATCCAGCAGCTCTTTCCAGGTAAAGTCGGTGATGGTGGTGTAGCCCATGGGCGGCATGGCCATTTTCTTCTTTTTCTCGCCTTCCCTGGGTTCAGGGGCAGGCGGAAGCGGCGGCAGATGGCGGCCGGAGTCCGGATTGTGAAAAATCAGGTTGAACGTATCTGTGAAGATGTGCATCATTTTCGAGTACGGCAGGTAGCCGATGAACAGAAAGACCGCGATGGCGTGCGTCCACCAGGACCAGAGGTGTGCGGTGATCAGGCTGTCAGCATCCATCCCCTGGAACCAGCCGGCCATGAGCCAGCCGACAGGAGACCACTTCTCGAACTCCGGCATGCTCTCGGCAATACGAAAGCCTTCGATAAAAAAGCCGGTGACCGCGATGATGAGAATCAGCCCGACGAAAATCATGTCGTCGGTCGAGTAGCCGGAGCGGTCGTATTTGCCGTCCTGCTTATCAGCACGGGTGTAGTCGAGTTTAGGCAGCTTGAAAAAAGCGCGCCGCACCATCATCATCACGATACCGATGATCAGCGCTGCCCCGGCGATATCCAGAGTCACGGAAAACCACAGGTAGAATGTTCCCTGCAGCAGTTTGATATCGAACAGCGGCACGAGGAAATCGTGGTCGATCGCAACGATGGTGGTACCGATGAACAGCAGGACAAAACTCCAGAAGATCAGGGTGTGGGCAAAGCCGGCGAAGCTGTCGCTCTTGCGTACGGTAGAGTTGCTGGCAATGGCCGCGAGAGCGCGCGAGATGCGCTGGCCGAGGTTATCGAACCGATTTTCGGCCCGGCCACGGCGATATTTCAGATAGCGGCGGTAAAATCCATACAGAAAAGCCAGCGAAGTGAGGCCGGCAACTGCATAAAAGACGAGCTGCATCCACAGGGGAAAATGCAGAAAAATCTCGCGGGTGATCTGGTTGGCTTCTGGCATGCTTCTCTCCTCCTCCCGGGGTGAAATCACGGGCGCCACACAGCCGTCGTTACGCATCCGGCGGGCGGCCCGGCGCCGGAACGGCCATCTGACTCACAACAAGCTACTTCCCGACCTCTCCGCGCAGTTATGCTCTGCGCAAAGACCTCGGGAATATGGAAAAACGTCCTTCCGAACGATGTTTCCTGTTGAAAAAGAACATGCCGGGCGCTGGTGATACGCCCGGCATGCATGAGGTACACAGGATCAGCCTTTCAGCTTCTCCGTCAAAGCAGGGACAATATCGAACAAGTCTTCCGTCGAACCGTAGTGGGCATGTTCGAAAATAGGCGCTGACTCATCGGTGTTGATGGCGATGATCAGCTCTGCATCTTTCATACCCTCGATATGCTCCGGCGCGCCGCTGATGCCGAGGCAGAGATACAGCTTCGGCTTGACCTTGAGGCCGGACTTGCCGACCTGGCGTGTCTTGGGCAGCCACTTGTTGTCGATAATCGGCCGCGAGGCGGAAACGGCGCCACCCAGTGCTTCGGCGAGTTCTTCGACCATGGGCAGGTTTTCGTCGCTCTGAATACCGCGCCCGACGCTGACCAGAATTTCCTGCGCCGTGATATCGACATCACCGCCTTCAGGTTCGATCAACTGCTTGAAGCGGACTTTCAGATTATCCAGCTCGGCCGGGGCAGCAGCTTTTTCCACTTCCGGAGCGCCGTCTTTTTTGCCTGCATCCGCAGGAAAGGAGCCGGCCAGCACGCTGACCACGACGGTGTCGCCTTCGAGAACTGACTCGGCATTGACTTTACCGCCGTAAAGCTGACTGGTCGCCACAACATTGCCGCCGTCGATGGCAACGTCGATGGCATAGGCTACCAGCGGCAGGTCGTTTCGCACCGAAAGAGACGCTGCCAGGTCCATGCCCATCGAAGTGTTGGGGACCAGCACCAGCCCGGGATTATTGGCCTTGACCACATCAGCCAGGGCCGCGGCATAGGCTTCCGGGTTGAAATTTTCCAGTGCCGGATGATCGACATAGATGACTTTATCCGCTGCTCCGAGGCTGCCGGCCAGGCCCTCAGCGCCGGAGCCCATCAGTACAGCGACGAGCTTGCCGCCGGTGCTGCCGGCGAGTTCACGGCCTTTGCCAAGCAGCTCATAAGTGACATCTTCAACAGAGCCTTTGAGGTGTTCTGCAACCACAAAAATATCCTGATTCATCACCGCACCCCTTTCTCTTTCAGAATTTCAAGAATCTTATCAGCGACTTCTTCGGCGTCGCCTTCAATCATTTCCGCGCCTTCCCCGGCTTCCGGTGTGAACATTCTGCGCACCTCGGAGCCGACATTCACATCGACATCGCCGACTTCGACTTCTTCCAGCTCAGCCTGGCGCATGATCTGGCGCACACGGCTCACAGGCGCATAACGCGGCGTTTCGCGGGCAGCCTGAATGCCGAGCACCGCAGGCAAGTCAACCTCGAATTCCGCCATCATGCCGCCGGCGTACTCTTTGTGTACTGTTGCTGTATTGCCGGAAAGCGTGACACCGCTGACCACGCTGACATGCGGCACGCCGAGATAGTTGGCCAGCAGAACGCCGACCTGGCCGTCGCGATCATCCGCAGCCTGCACGCCGGTGAGAATCAGATCATAGTCCATGTCTTTGATCGCCTCAGCCAGAGCTTTGGCCAGCACATGCGAGGCTGTGCCTTCTTCAAAATCACCGGTGATCTTCACCGCGTTGTCCGCTCCTTTGGCGATAGCGGTAAACAACGCTTTGTCCGTTTCTTCACCATCAAAAGCGATGACTGTAACCGTGGCGTCGCCCTCCTCTTTGAGCTGAAGAGCTTCTTCCAGAGCGTGGTCATCGAACTCATTGAGCTTGTAGCTGAGAAAATCCCGATCCAGATCGGTGCCGTCCTCGTTGATTTCGAGTTCATCCACCAGATCGGGAACCATTTTGATAGGGACGATGATATTCATAGTCAACTTTTCTCCCTGGTTAATTTAATCTGTCATTTCATAGTCTGAAAATCATACTTGCAAAAAGAGAGTAACTATATTTTTATTAATTATTTACATCGATAGTTTTCCTCTCGTCACACCGCTCCTGCGGTGTGACGCACCTGTTGCCGCTCCCGCAGCAGTACCACCATCGAGACGACTGGCTATCCATTTCACTCAGCACGGTTGCATCTTTTCAAGCAGACCGCCTGACAATGGCACGGGCCTACCCCAGAACGGTCATTCCGGTTTCCCCGCAGGGGAAGACCGGAATCTCCCGGACTCTGGCACGTGCCCGAAAAGATGAGATTCCGGCACTGCGCTGCGCTTGGCCGGAATGACAGATGACGGTATCCGGGCCAGGCTCGATTTGCTGAGTAAACTGGATACCTCCCTCTCTTCACACCGCTCTTGCGGTGTGAAGTACCTGTTGCCGCTCCCGCGGCAGCACAAAAACACAACGAGAGACTGCCTGCCTCCGGGTATCAGTCTTTGGCCGGGGTACCTGCAAAAAAGCCTGCACCGTCAAGCGCCAGCTTGGACGACACAGGCCGAAAAATTCGCGGCATCCGGGCACTTACAAGGCGCCTTCGATCCATTTATCCACAGTTTTTTCGATGGAGAAAAAGTCCGTGGAGTTGAACCGGAAGGTCTTGTGCCGGTAGTCGCCATTCGGCAGCCGTTCATACTGCTGGCTGTAAAACTCCCGTTCTGCGCTGATTTTCTGCAGAGCTGCCACGAGGGCATCGACATCCTGCATGGTGTTGTAGATGCCGAAACTGGCGCGTACCATGCCGCGGTGCAGCTCGGCCAGCTCTTCCAGCTCCCTGTCGCTGAGCTGTTCAGCCTCCTCGCTCAGCTTTTCTGTGATCATCTCACGCACATAGGGATGGGCGCAGAAGCAGGCATTGCGTACGGCAATGTTGAAATAGTCATTGAGAATCGCGGCCAGAAGAGCATGGTCCATCTTTTTGATATTAAAAGAAATAGCACCGGTTCGCCGGCATTTATCACAATCGGTTTCGCCATATACAACCAGATCGGGAATCTGCTCCAGGGCAGCGAGGGCACATTCGATCAGGGTATGTTCCTCGCGGTCGATGAACTCCATGCCGATACGATCGAGCAGACAGAGCACGCCGGCCAGCCCCACGGCACCGACGATATTGGGCGTCCCGGCTTCCTCGCGGTCCGGGAATTTCTGCGTCGGCACATAGCGGTTGACGTACACATCATCCACCATGCCGCCGCCCACTTCCACCGGCTCGATTTCCGAAAAAACCTCTTTGCGCGCGATAACCACACCCGGCGAGCCCGGGGCGTAGATTTTGTGGCCGGAAAAGACCAGTACATCGAGATCGCGAGCCGGATTGTCATGGCCGCTCATCTGTACCGGAATGTGCGCGGCCATCTGCGCGCCATCGACGACGATCAGAGCGCCGTAACGGTGCGCCAGCTCTGCGATGTCGTGCACCGGGTTGATGATCCCTGTCACGTTGGATACCCCGGTAATCGCGACATAGTTGACGCGCTCACCGTACTGTTGCAGTGCCTGCTCCAGCCGGTCCACATCGACGCAACCGAGGGCATTGGAGGTCATCATCGCCGGGATGTGCACCACTTCGGGGAAGTGCCTGCGGTGCGGCAGATCGTTGGAGTGGTGCTCCATAATCGTCGTGATCACCACATCGCGTTCGGGACGTCTCTCCTTCAGCGTGCGGACCACGCGGTTAATGCCACCAGTCGTGCCGCTGCCGACGAAGAAAGAAAAGTACGTTTCAGGGTCGGCTTTGACAAAATCGAGCACCATCTGGTGCGCCCACTCATATTCCCGCGTTGCCAGCTTGGCGGAGAAATGCGCCACGGTGTGTGTATTGGCGTAATAAGGCAAAAAATCGGCGAGGACATCTTTGACGATGCGCAGCAGCAAGGTGCTGGCTGTGCTGTCCAGGTAGATGCGACGCGTATGTTCGCCTGTGGCCAAAGTCCAGGAAACATCGATGCCGATCGTTTCCTCGCGCAGCCTGTCGATCAGCTTTCTGCGCATATCGTCTGTCATGGTGATCTTCATTCCGGTTGCTCCACTAATTTTGCTTTCGTTGCTGGACTGTCTGTGTTTAGCGTCCGCCAATGTACTACGGCGGCATCGTTCCATGCAAGCGGAAAGAGATCAGCAACAGGGTGTGCAGAAAATGCTTTCAAAGAACAGTGACAAAGCCGCCCTGCCGGTCTGCCTCCCTGCAGGGTTCACAGACCGGACCGGCGGAAAAATCAAACGAGTTCCATCGCCTCGGCGACCAGCTCGATGATATCCTTGACCAACAGTTTGCCCTCGTTTCCGGTGGACTTGACAGCGTCCTCAAAACGGGAAACTTCATAAGGGCAGCACACGACGAGAACGTCGGCGCCGGTTTCAACGGCCTCGCGAACCCGCCGTTCGGAGAGACGCTCGGTGACGTGATCAGCCATGAAACCATCCAGCCACATACCGCCGCCACCACCGCCGCAGCAGTAGCTGTTTTCGCGGCATCGGCCCATCTCGATCAGCTCGACGCCCGGGATGGCCTTGAGCATGTCGCGCGGGGCCTCATACTCGCCATTGTGACGGCCGAGATAGCAGGGATCGTGAAACGTGACCTTGTAGCCCAGCTCTTTCTTGAAATCGAGCTTATCCATCATCGGCGCCAGATAGGTGGTGTAGTGGATGGTCTTGAATTTCGCGCCCAATTTAGGATATTCATGCCGCAGCGCGTTGAGGGCATGGGGGTCAGTCACAACCACGTTTTTGACTTTGTACTTTTTGAGCAGTTTGATATTGTGCTCGGCAAACTCTTCGAACAAGCCCTGCTCGCCGGCGATACGCTGGCTGTCACAGGAGCACTTTTCCTCGGCCCCGAGAATGCCGTAATCGATATTCAGGGCATCGAGCACGCGGGCCATGGCAATGCTGGCGTCAATACCGCGCGGGTGGTAGCTCGGATAGCACTCGACAAACCACAGGATATCTGCTTTTTTCTTATCCTTCATCAGCGGCACATCGACGCCTGCTTTTTTCGTCCATGCGGCGCGTTTTTTCGGAGATTCGCCGAGAGGGTTGCCGTAATCAAAGGTGTTCTGAAAAACATCGAGCAGTTCCTGCGGTGCATTGCCTTCGAGCACAGCCTCCTGGCGGACGGCCGGCATGATATTCATCATGTTGACTTCCTTGGGGCAGACACGCAGGCAGTTGGCACAGGTGGTACACTGCCACAAGTCCGGGCTGGTAAACAAGTCCATTCCGGTCTGCACACGGCGAAAGATTCTTCGCGGAGCATAATCACCCACGGTGTTGACCGGACACACCGGAACACACTGGGCGCATTGATAACACCAGCCAAAGGACTCAGCGCCTTCAACATCTGTAACTTTCTCGATCAGTTCCGGTGTGTATTCCCAGATCACCCGCTGCTCGAACATGCGGTTCCAGTGACCGGAGATATCCATCCCGTCCTGAACAAGGTGTTCTTTTTCACGAATACGTTCCGGTTCAACGGATTTGAGCGAACCCATAAGTATGCTCCTGAAGGTTTCAGTTAGTTCTCAAGTGATTCCGTTTTTTCCACATGGGCTACCTGCCTGTGTACTCCGAGCAGGCGCCGGGAGAATTCCGGCAGCTCGGGCATGACCCGGTTGAATTCCTGCGTCATGCGGATTCTCAGCACGGTGTAAACGTAGATAACATAAACACAACTGAGAAAAACATCGGTGCCATAGATTTCCCGGCTGATGGTCTGAAAACCGGCTGCATCGCCGACCTGATGCACGAATGCGATGGCTTCGCCGATTTTCATGTACACTGCGCCCTCATCCTCGCCGTCAAAATCATAGCTGGCGGTCGTCACCAGCGGCAGGGCCCCGGTTTTCGTGCGCGGATCCCACATCCAGCGTGTCCAGAGCCAGTAGCGGTCCGGGTCTGTGAAATGCAGAATTTCGCTGGCAAGGTCACGGGCCACATGAACCGGCAGATCATCAAAAATAGCGACAAACGTGCGGAAACGCTCAGAGACAGGCTCGTCACCGTAGAGCAACGCCATCGCCTGCTTTCTGAAGCTCTCCAGCGGATGCGTCTCGATGATCTTGTTGGCGCTTCGGCGCGTGGCGAATACCCGCCGCAACAGCGAGTAGTATTCACCTGAAGAGAGCTGCGGTAAGTGCGTCTCGCTCAACTTGCCCTGAAACCAGAGCGCTTTCTGCTCCACCTCGCGGCAAATCGCTGAGAGCTCCTCGGCAGCAACTTTTTCCAGCGCTTCTCCGATGAATTCCTTCGCAGTTTCTGTATCGACGACCTGACCCATGGGGCACCGTGATGTTTATTTGTGAGAAATCCGTAGCGGAGAGCTGCAAGCCAGCCAGCTCTCCCCTTTCAAATTATGCTGCCTGCGCAGCTTTTCTGACCAGTGAAATCGCCTTCATCGCAGCCAGACCTGCCGAGGAAACACTGTCCTCGAGGTCAGCCGGACCGGTGCTGGCGCCACAGGCATACACACCTTCCACCGTGGTCGTAACCGTATCCAGCGGCCCGCCCGTGGTTTCGATGAAGTTGTACTTGTTGAGCTGCAGGCCAAACACTTTCGCCATCTCACGCGTTCCGGCGCTGGGCTCCATGCCCACGGAAAGCACGACGATGTCCATGGGAATTTCCATGGGGCGGCCGAGGGTGGTGTCCTCGCCTTTGATCATCAGGCCGTCACCTTTTTTGACCACCTCGGTGACGATCCCCTTGACGTAGTTCACTTTATATTTTTCCTGTGCCGGCCAGTAGATTTCATTTTCCCAGTAGCCATACATCCGCATGTCGATGTAGAAAATGTACACCTTGCAATCCGGCAGCAACTGGCGAACTTCGATAGCACCCTTGGAGGCGATACCGCAGCAGACCTTGGAGCAGTACTCATTGCCGATCTGACGATCGCGCGAGCCGACGCACTGGATGAAACACAGGCTCTTCGGAGGCTGGCCATTGGATGGCCGCACAACCTTGTGCTCGGTCAGCATTTTTTCAAGATCGACGAGGGTGAGAACGTCGTCGTGCTCATAGTAGCCGTACTGCTGTGTCTCGCGGCCCGGATCGAAATGCTGAAAACCCGTGGCAACGATGACCGCACCGACGTTTTCCGTGGTCGAGCCTTTGCTGTTTTTGATCGTCACATCGAAATTGCCGGCGCTGCCGCTGGCAGAGGTCACTGTGGAACCGAAATGGATTTTTACATTCGGATTATTGGTGACCGGGTCGATCATTTCCTGCATGGCCTTTGGTGCGTCGCGCAGGTCAGGGGTCAGCTTGGCGTAGTGTGCTTCGTCCGGGGTGCCGCCGAGGCGCTCGCGTTTTTCCACGAGAACTGCCTGGTATCCCAGATCAGCAATGCTGCGGGCCGCTTCCAGTCCTGCCGGGCCGCCGCCAATAATCAGAATCGGTTTCTCAGCCATCCGTATCCTCCCAGGTTAAATATTGCTGTGAGCCATCTTTCAATTTTTCCAGTGCTTTCTCAAACTCAGCCCACGCCTTGTCCGGGTCGATACCCATTTTGGCCAGCAGACCGGTATTGTCTGTGTTGTGCCAATGCATCTGCAACACTTTGTACGGATGCGCACCCAGGGCCAGAGCGGCCATCTGGGAATCCGACAGCACGGGGACGCCTACTTCGTGCCCGTGTGCCTTGGCGGCGAACTGACTTTGATCCAGCGTTGTCACACATCCCGTATCATGCGTCACCACGACATCCGGGTTGGCTTCTTTTTTCATCACTTCGATCTTGCGCTGAGTCGCGAAGGAGCGCGAGAAATCCCGTGATACCAGAATGTGGCGGAAGCCAAAGCCGCAGCAGTCATACCAGGTTGAATAATCAGCAACATCAACGCCGATTGCCTGCAGCGTGCCGGTGATGATGGCGGTACGTTGCGCGCCATAAATTTCCGGATCGTAAATGACATCTTCTGTAATCAGCTTGTGGTAGTGGCAGGCCGGGTGAACCGTCGCCCGGATCATGCTCATATCGCGCACCTGATTCTCTTGGATCTTGTCGCGCATGGCATGCACCCACTCGCTGTAGTGGACGATTTCTTCGGGGATAACGAACTTTTTGCCCAGGCGGGCCAGGATGTCGCGTACCTGCCGGCGCAGCTCCGCGCTGTGGATCAACTGCATGCGGGTTTCTTTATAATGCCCGAAACTGGTGCCGCAGTGGATCAGCGGGTAGTAGCCGGTTTCCGCGGCGGCGGCAAAATTTCGCATGGCAACAGCCGCCTGCGCTGCCGCATTCGAGGTGGCGGAGGCATAATAGTTCCATGCTGTGCACGAGGTCTGATCCGAGGGATCGATATAATCGTAGCCGAATTTTCTGTTCAGCCAGAAAATCGAGGTGGAATAGCCCGGAATATGCCCGCACTGGCCGCAACTTTTGTGGTGCCAGGTTTTTTCAATGGGAATTTTCTTGATCCGGCCATACTTGGTTTTGACTTCCATATATGGCTCAGGCACGCGCTGCACTTCCCACTCACCCTCTTTTTCGAGCTGGAAGATTATATCGTGAATATCTTCAGTCGGTGCCTTGTTCGGGTCCTGGACGAACTGTCGATCCTTGGCCTGCTTGACCAGGGTTTCAGATGGGATCATGACGAGCTCCCTTTCATTTTATGTGAAAACGATCAGCCCGCTCCTTACTGGGGGGCGGCGCCTCTCTGTCAGTCAAAAGTTACGTCGTAGCCTTCTTCTTCAAGGCGTTCTTCCATCACATCGACGAGGATTTCGTACAAGCCCTCGTCCACTTCCTGAATCATGTTCATGACACCGGTCATGTGCCAGATCAGGTACAGCTCGATGATGGTTTTGTCATCCACCTGCCAGCCGGTTTCCGTGGTGTGCAGGGTTTCCGGCGGCAAGGCCCGGCGCCAGATTTCCAGGTTGTCGGAAATGTCCTTGACGTGTGGCCCCCAGTCCGGGAAGGCATTCGGCTGCAGCATGTCCGGAGAGACCTGCGTTCCGGTGCCCATAATCTTATAGACGATACGGCCATAACCTTCAAGGGCTTCCTGAGCGGATGACAGCCCGTTATTGACAGCCACCTCGCGCATGATGGTGATCAGACCACCGGGCGAATTCTTGCGCGGACAGCGGTCGCAGGAGAAGCACTGCGAGCAGTCCCAGATGCTGTCATTCATCAGGGTGTAAACCAGATCGACATCTTCACGGGCTACTGCCTGGGCTATTCTGCGCGGGCTGAAATCATAAAACCGGGCAGACGGACAGGAAGCCACGCAGATGCCACATTCATAACATCCGTACAGATATTCCTCAAAGCGCTCGTCGCGGGTGACCTCGTCGAACAAACGCTGTTTTTCTTCCATAGGAACATCTGCATACTTGTTGATTCTCAGATCTAAAGCCACAGTGATGTCCTCACGTTGATTAGGTTAGCAGTCGTGCCTGAGCCCTTGTGCATCAGGCTTCAAAACCTTCTACATGATCACAGGCGGGAAGATTGTCATCTTCGATCTTCTTGCGGTAGGCTTCCACCGCAGCCTCACCGGTAACCATATCCGCCATGTCCCCTTCGAGGTCTTCCGGCTTGATCCTGGCGATCCAGCCTTCGCGGTAAGGGCTGCGGTTGATGATCTTGGCATCCTGAGCAACGGCATCGTTGACCTCGACGATTTCACCGGAGATCGGCGTCTTGACCGGTCCGACCCATTTGCCGCTCTCAACCGTGGCGATCGGCTTGCCCTTTTTCCGTGTCAGGCCTACTTTTTTACACTTGGTGTGCAGCAGCGGCCCGGCCAGATTCTGGGCAATATCCGTCATGCCAACCGTAACCGTTCCATCATCATTCACTTGAGCCCATGTGTGATCATTGACGCTGTAGTACAAATCAAGGCGAATCACACAGCCGCGAACTTCCTGAGTTTCTGCCATAGTTTTTCTCCACCTATATTAATTGTGACGACGCTGAATATCCTTCTCTTCACCTGAGTGTGCGGCTGGCTAACAAATTTCAGCCGGCGAGCTGCCTAACCAGCTCCTTCCTCCTCTCCGTCACTCCCGGCGGCTGGCTGTCCGGGTTCTCGTCGTCTCGCCGGGTGCTCTGCCGTCTGAAATCCGTTCTGCCATATCGCAGCAGTGCTTTCAGGTGAACTTAAAAATACATGACGTGATCGTATTCCAGGGCAAGGTCGATGATGCTGGTGGCACCTAAAATCTCCACGCCATCGATGAGGTCATCTTCGGTCATACCGTGCAGGTCGAGACTCTGCTGGCAGACACGCAGCTCAACCTCGGCATCCATGGCCTGCTCGAGCATGGTCTTCAGGGTAACATTGCTGGTCGGATCGAGCTGAACCTTTTCCGCCGCGCCTTTGCGCAGTTGGCTGGTGCCCTCCATCGTAAACCAGACCATGACTTCCATCTCCATAGCAGCAGCGGCCATGGCGTAAAATATCGGCGAATACGTCCGGCGGGGGGTATCCACACCATGTGTCTGAATCACGAGTATTTTTTTTCCTTCTCCATCGATCATGTCATTTACCTTTTGTGTTGATTTTTCTGCTCAAATACTGATTGTACAGGGTTTGGTCGGGTCAGAATAGACGATGAGATACTGCTTTTGCCAGTCCCAGTCATCGTCCTCCATCAGAAACTCATGCACGGCGCTTTTGTCCGGGCTTTGATACAGCAGCTTCATGCGTGAGGGCGTACCATCGACCATGGTATCGATCACCTCCAGCAGCAGCCAGTTACCTGCCGTCTGCTCATACAGCTTGCTGATATCCTTCAGCCCGATTTCTTTTCCAATCCAGTCGCCAGCCATGAGTGCAGTTACCATTGATTTTCTCTTGCAGCAGCCTGCAATAACCATCCATCATCAAACGAATACGGTGTGAACCCATTGGGTTAAAAAATTCCGCCACAGCAAACTCACTGTGGCGGATTGTGCATCGGTATCGTGCGTATCAGATAAACAGGTTGACGTCTGAGTCAGCGGCAAACTGCAGAAAAGTCGCTGCACCACCGATTTCGGCTTCTTCGATGAACTCATCTTTGGTAAAGCCAAAAACGTCCATCGTCATCTGGCAGCCGATCATTTTGACATCGAGGTCGATGCAGGCTTCGCGCAGCTCCTCGATGGTAGCAACACCGTTCTTCTCAAAGGTTTTTTTCATCAGAGTAGTGGCCACGTTTTCAAAGCCGGGCAGGTTGCCCATGAGAAGATTGGGGATATTCCAGTTGATGTTCTGGAATCCCTTGGGGCCAAAAGGCATTTTCATCGGCATGGCCGGGTTGCCAAGGGGGGATACCGCAGCGTCAAAATCTTTTTTCAACAACGGCAATCCATAAAAAGTAAAGAAAATCGTGACTTCCCAATCCATCGAAGCTGCAGCGCTGGCAAGAATAAAAGGAGGGTAAGCCCAGTCAAGAGTCCCGCGGCTGGCGATCAAAGCCAGGCGTTGCGGACGGTCACCATTGGCATTACTCATTATTTCCTCCCGGAGTTTAGTGTGTTCTGTCTCATTTACAAGATGGGCGAATTCACCACAGGGCGGGAATTCAGTGAGTTTTTTTGATCAGGAATTTGAACTTGCCGTCATCTTCCTTCTCTGCGTAGAGCAGCTCGTGCTGCGTCTGCCGGGCCCAGGCCTGCATGTCCGGAATCGAACCCGAGTCCGTAGAAACCATTTCCAGCACCTGGCCAACTTCCAGTTCTTTGATTGCTTTTTTGGTTTTCACCACCGGCATCGGGCACATGAGACCCGAGCAATCGAGAACCTTATCTGCTTTGACGTCCAAAGTGATACCTCCACAGTTTTTGTTTAGAGTTACGCATGATTGTTTGATTATGGATAGTTACCGGAAAATAGATTTCCGGCCCACGACAGGTTATCCCGGTTTGACAGAACACACTCTCTCACTCTTTCACATGTTTGCAGCAACGAATCAAAATTCCATAATGGTCCACGTTATCGCAGACTTCCAGCAGCTCGTGCCCGGTCATCTCGCACCAGGCGCGAAAGTCACTGGGTGCCCCGGGGTCATTGGAGAGCAGCTCGATGATCTGCCCGGGGCGTAACAGAACCAGAGCTTTGCGCAGCGCCAACAACGGAAGCGGGTCATACAAATTGCGACAATCGATTTTTTTGCTCACAACAAACATCGGCTTCCCGCTTTTTACCCGCCCTTCCTGGAAATGAGACCCTGTAATTGGCAAAGACTATACCGCACGTATAGGAAAATCACTATATGTTTCAGAACCTATGGTAACTCATTATTTTACAATACTGTTTTTTCATTTCCCCGACCCACGCCCACCGAACGCATAAAACATTTATTAAAAAAATGTGATAGAATATGGTCTGGAAAATTAAAATATGGTTCCCTTGCCATAAAACTTCCCGCATCGAAACCATCGCCTCACGTTACGGTCGCTTTTTTGCATCTCTGCCTGAACACATCTGTAACTCACTTTTTTATGGAGGCGCGGCAATGCTTGAAAAAGACCTGCTCATCTTCGATCTCGACGGTACTCTGGCCGACACCCGCAAGGATATTGCCGGCGCCGTAAACCATGCTCTGGAACACCTCGGTTTCCCTGCTCTCGATCTGCACACCATCACCAGCTTTGTCGGCGACGGTATCACCCGGCTCATGCAACGGGCGCTTCCGGACACTGCACAGGATCGCCTCGATGAAGGCCTGAACTTTTTTCATGCCTATTACAGCGAGCATCTGGCGGACTTCAGCCGCCCGTATGCCGGCGTGCCCGAAACCCTCGCCTATTTCAAAAATCACAAAAAAGCCGTCTTCAGCAATAAACAGGAAGAGTACACCGTCGCCCTGATCGAACGGCTCGGTCTGCAGCCATATTTTGACTTTGTTCTCGGCAGCCGGCCGGGACTGGCGCCTAAACCGGAGGGTGATGGCATTCACTTTTTATGCCGCCAGCTTTCGTGCCCACCCGCAACTGCGCTGATGGTCGGAGACAACACGACAGACATTCTTGCCGGGAAAGCAGCCGGCAGCAGTACCTGTGCCGTGCTCTATGGCTACAAAGACCCTGCAACCCTGCTCGCCCTGAGACCGGACCTGGTCATCAGCAGCATGGAAGAGCTGAAAGATTTTGTGAAACGATAGAGACAAACAGATGAGTACTGCTTTCAGCGATATCCGGTTTGCCCGGCACCTGAAACGGTCAGAGCCAGGCAGGTAGCTCAGCCAACAGAACCTAAGCACGTTATCAACTCCCATCAGTGCGGCTGAACGCTATGGGTGATGCACATTCACAGGTATTTCTGGAAACACTGTGCCGCATTCCGGGCAGCAGCATTGAGAACTCGAAGAGGTGAGATACATAATCCGGCAGGACGCCATTTTTTATCGCAATCGAACACATAGAGATGACAGATCGCGGGCAGAGCAGAGAGATGAACGTGACACAGGCAGGGACGCGGTTCGAAACAAGTCTGCTCAGCATGCCCGGAAACACACAATATAGAATTTTTGCAGGTTCAAGGCAACTTGCATATTTGTCATTTTTTCTTTTTACCGGGAAAAGCCCAGGGCCGTGCCCGCACGGTCATCGCATGCGGAGCACACACACGTGACAGGATGTTTTCATGGCATAATTACCATAAATATAGCAAAAAGACCATATTTTCGCACCGCACGACATCATCAGAAAAGAGCCATCCGCATTATTTTTTTATTCTTTGAAATCCCACTTGCTCAACTGATAGCGTTTCATCTTTTCACAAAAATTCTTGTAATCGATCTCCGCCTCACGGGCTGCATCGACGATCTTGCCACGGTGTTTTTCCAGCATACGGGTGATGTAATCGCGCTCGAAGCGATCGATGAGGTCTTTTTTCGCTTTCTGGAAGGGGACGCCATCATACACGAAATAGCGAAAACTGGTCTCATCGGTTGGCGGCAAACAGCGTGACACCGTGTTCACCTGCACGGTATCGGTTTTTTCCAGAATCACCGCTCTCTCGATAACATTTTCCAGCTGGCGGACATTCCCGGGCCAGGTCTGTTTTCCGAGCAGGTGCACAGCCTCGGCATCGATGCCGGATATATCCTTGTTGAACCGCTCCGCGTAGCGCTTAATGAAATGCGCCGCCAGCAGCGGGACGTCTTCCAGCCGGTCACGCAACGGGGGCACCTGGATAATCATCACATTAAGGCGGTAGTAGAGGTCTTCACGAAACTCCCCTTCGCGCACAGCCTTGCGCAGGTCTTTGTTGGTGGCAGATATGATACGGACATCGACTTTGATGCTGGCATTACTGCCCAGACGCTCGAAGGATTTTTCCTGCAGGACGCGCAGCAGCTTGGCCTGGGTTGCTGAGGAAATATCACCGATTTCATCGAGGAACAGGGTACCACCGGCAGCCTGCTCAAAACGGCCGATGCGTGCCCGGTCTGCACCGGTAAAAGCGCCTTTTTCATGCCCAAAGAGCTC
>WFTM01000253.1 GCA_015485525.1 Candidatus Zhuqueibacterota bacterium
TCGAACTGCTGACGCAGACCCCTCTGGACGGCAGCAAAAGCCACGCGGCCCTGATCCGCATGGTCGAAAACAAAGACACCAAACTTTTGCAGGACATCGATGAAACAGCACATAAAAAACTGATCGAAATTCTACACACAGCCATCAGTGAAGAACCTGAGCAGCGCTACTCTGCAGCAAACCGCATGTACATGGATGTCCTGCACGCTTTGATTCTTCTCGCACCGGGCAATGATTTCGTCACCGAGTTGCAGCAGTTCATCGCCGAAGCCATGGCCATACAGGACGAAGCGACTGCCGGCAGCAACCTGACCGGCACTCCAAATGCGAACAGCCCGGCCGAGGCCAGCCAAACCGCCGAAGCTGATCCAGCCGCGCAGACCGACAGTGTATCTGATGATACGGCAAGCGATGCGGCTGCGCCAAGGCCCGGCGATGAAGAGGATGAACGACCGGAACAAACATTCCAGAGCAGCTCCGAAGAAGAAGTAACAGCCACTGAAGCCGACTTCCTCAAAGCGGCTGAAGCTGTTCAAGCCACCGAACCTGAGCCAGCCGCGCAGACCGACAGCGTATCTGATGATACGGCAAGCGATGCGGCGCTGCCTGAGCCTGGCGATGATGGAAATGAAGAGACGCCGGCAATTCTTAGTGATGAAAATCCTGCAGAATCAGACGAGGAAACCGCCTCCAGTGGTGCAGAAACCGCAGGCCAGGAAACTGCACAGATCACCGTAACCGGAGACGCTGATGCGGACAGCGCGGAAAACGTGCCTGTCATGGAACTGGAGTCTGTTGAAGAGGATAACAGCAGCGGGCATGAGGAGACAAAAAAAGAACCGGAAGAGGCACAGGATGCTGAATATGTCGAAGTGGATGACAGCCTGAGCTACCTGCAAAGCCTGTTGAAAGGTCGCAAGCAACGCAAGCACTTTACCCTGAAAGAACAATCCGGCGAGCCCGTCGAGGAGAGCGGTACCAACGTTCCTGAACTGGAAGAAAAACAGGAGCCGCCCACGACGGATACAGAGTCAAAAGCCGGGGCTGAAAGCCAGGATGATGCCGTTGAGCACGAGCCCTCACCCGGCCCTGACACTGCGGATGCCCCTCTTTCGGAGAATAGAGAAGAAAACGTCTCTGAGACGGTGCAACCGAACGATGCTCCTGAGGCGACTGAGCAGGAACTTCCAGCCAGCGATGGTGCCGATGAAGATGAGGCCGAGCATGAAGAAGCCCCTGCGGAACCGGTATTGGATGAAGCCGATACAGCAGAGCCGGAAACAGTCACCGGCGAGGATAAGCCGGACACCGTGGCCAGCTCCATCGGGCCGGCCGAGTCCTCAACATCCGGCTCTGCGAAAGAAGAGCAGACCCCTGCTGGCGGGGATGCGCCGGCACCTTCTGCAACTGAGGAAAGCCCTGCAAGCAGCGTGACGGATGCAGCCGGCAGACCTGCCGCCCGCCCCACAGATGAGGACACAGGAACGCCGCACATTGAGGTCACGCCATACGCTGAGCCACAAGCTGGCGCGCAACAAGCAGCAGCCGAAGAGAACAAAAAAAAAACAGCGTCCGAAACGCCTGAGGCGCAGACGGCGCCCCGCCCATCTTTTGGTAAAAACAACCACCAGCCACACACGGAAGAACCAGCGATGCGCCCGGATACGGAGAACACCTCCAGCCCGTTCCAGGGGCGCAAGCTGTTCGACAACACCTCGCGTTCGACAACCACGCAGGCCCGGTACAAAGCTACCGAAGAGCGCACCTCGCTCAGGGAGAAGGAAACAGCAACGGGTGACTTCCGCGCCAGGGTAAACAGACACGAACCGGGGGCTGCCCGGAGCGGTGCGGGCGATCCTCAGCAAGAACAGGCGACAGCCGGGCACAAAAAATCCGGCGAACAGATACACACGCCCTCTGAAAACGGCAAAAAAACCAGCGCCAAAGCAGAGCGCGGCAAAAAGCGCAAAAAGAAAAAGCGTTCATTCCAACGGGATAAAAAGCAGTCTGCCAGCGGCGACGAGCCCGTGTTGCGCATTCTCGACGACACCCGCGACGAGCAGGATACTTCGTCACGTTTTTACAGCATCATCGAAGATGAACCCTCCGAAATCCCGAAAGTTGCTCCGGATTTCGAGCACGAGGAGATCAAAACCATCATCGATGTTGTGCGCATCTCAGCGCGACGCAACAAGCACAAATTGTTGCTCACCGGTCTGGTGACTTCGGTCCTGGTTTTTCTCTTCGCTGTCATCGATATTTTCGCGCAGATCACGCCTATCGGTGCAGATATCTATGACATCTTTTTCCCGCCGGCGATACGCATCGAAACCATCCCGGCCGGGGCTGAAGTTTACCTCAATGACAAACCTCTGCAGGCGACAACCCCGCTGCGCCTGGATGAAATTCCCCCGGGCGTCCACAAACTCATGCTGGCCCTGCCTTCTTTTGATCCGATCATCAAATCCATCCACGTGCCGGGCAGTGGTGAGTTGATCATCGACGGCGAAAAAGCCCGGCTGGCAGATCGTGCCTATGTTTTCCGCTTCACGGTGCAGCTCGAGCTGTCATCCCAACCGCAGGGAGCGACGGTGCATATCAACGACAAAACCCTGGCAGAAAAAACACCGACCACTGTGAAATGGGAAGTCAGCGACCAGCCGATCCGCATCGAAATGTCGCGCGAAAATTTTCCTAAAGTGACCGGATTGAGCATCGACCCGCTCAACGCACAGGAGAGTATCGAGGACAAGCGCTTCTGGCGTTTTCAGAGGCTGCACAAACGCAAGCCGCATTTTGCCATCGAAGGCGTGTTCCGCAAACCGGTCGCCATCGAATCCCTGCCCGAAGGCGCGGAGATCATCCTCAACGAGGAACAATATCAGGCAGGCATCACCGGGCTGAACAACGTGCTGTATTTGACCCCCGGCGATCACTTCATCACACTGAGAAAGCAGGGTTACCTGCCACGCCGATTCCGGCTGCGTGTCGATGAAAATACACCGGAGAGCATCACCGAGGTTCTGCCGCGTCTCGTCAGTATTTCAGCAGTAGCTTCGCATGCCGGCATTGATGAAGATTTGTCTGCTCGCATCGTTGAGTTGCGTTCACGGGAGAATATCATCCCCATAGACAAAGAAACCCCGACGGAACTGAAGCTTCTGCCCTATACCTACACAGCAACGCTGCGCAAAAAAGGCTACAAGGACGCCTATGTCCGTATTTCACCGAATCAGCGCGAAGTCAGGGTGAGCATGCAGGTAATCCCTGCAGATTTGTTTCTGACTGTGGTCAATTCCCGGACGGGCAAACGGATTGAAGGGGTGAGGTTGAGGTACAAAACAGGTGCAGGGCTGAACACCAGCGACGAAATCGGCACCACGGATGAAAGCGGGCGTTTACTGTCAAAACTCGCACCCGGATTTTATCGCATCACGGCTGAGAAAGACGGCTACACCTCGCAGACCAAAAACATCCGTATCCAGTCCGGCCGCCGCAACCGCCTCACCTTTCGCCTGCGCCGTTCCTTCAATTGATCGCAGGAGTTCTGCCGGCAGGGATTACAGGAACGCACGAGTTTTTAAAACGATCGGTCATCTTTTTTTGCAATCGCTATAAACGGGGCAGGCAAAGCGAGGTGTGGGCTTTCGGCGCAGGTGGTATCTCGTTTCGTTTGTGTGGTCACAGCGCAGGAGCGGTGTGAGGAGATGAGATTGGCGACTTGCTGGGCACGCTGAAGCGTGCACTACGAACGTTTTATCTGTCAGGGGAATAGCCACCCTGCAGATGTTTTCTCCCATAACTGCGCCTGCCGTTGATTTTCAGGCACGATAAATCGTGCACTACGAGCACTTCATCCGTCAGGGAGCTCATCACACCGCAGATGCATTCTCTCATACCTGCCGTTACCCCTCTTTCAGGGCTGCCATGGGCCGTTTTTCTTCCCTGCCCCCGCCGCGCACATACATTTCCAGCACCTTTTGAAAATAGATGCGCATATCGTCGAAAATCGTGTATGCGAGAGGCACGGCGATCAGCGACAGGATGGTCGAGGTCAGCAGCCCGCCGATGATGGTCCGGCCCATGGGGGAATAGGGTATGCCGATCAGCGTGCTGTTGCCGATGGCCATGGGAATCAAGCCGCCGATCGTGGTAAACGCGGTCATCAGAATCGGGCGGAAACGGTGCCGGCCGGCTTCGAGAATGGCGTCCAGCCGCGACATGCCACTGTGCCTCAGCCTGTTGATCAGGTCGATGAGCACGATGGCATTGTTGACGACGATGCCGATGAGAATCACCAGCCCGATCCAGCTCATGATGTCGACAGGGGTTCCGGTGAGATACATCATCCAGAAAGAGCCGACAAAGGCAAAGGGCATCGAGACGATGACAGACAGAGGCAGGACAAAAGATTCAAAGAGTATGCCCATGATCAGATAGACGAAAGTCATCGACAGGATCACGGCGAAGAACACCGCTTCATTGTCTTCCTGCATACGCGTGAAGCCCTCGCCAAGGCTCCACGAATAGCCATAAGGCATGGCAAACCCCTCCATGGCGCGGCTGACTTGTTCGTACAGATTTTTTGTATCATCAGAATTGGCAAAGGCATCGACACTGAGGAAGGTTTTGCCGTTGCGGCGCTGAATTTCACCGACACCGCGCTCTATGGAAAAAGTGGCCAGGGAAGCGAGAGGGATTTCCCGGCCCGAGGCAGAAAAGAAGGTCATATTTTTCAACTGCAGCAAATTTTTCCGGTCTTCTTCGCGTAACTGGATATGAACATCGATTTCCTTGTTTTCACTGTGGTATTTGGGCAGAGAAATGCCGCGCAGGGCATACTGCACCGTGCCGGAGATCACCTGCGGCGAGATACCGTATTTCCTGGCTGCTTCGCGGTCGATCTGCAGATGGATCTCATTCCCGCCCTTTTCCCGGTCCGTCTCGATGCTGATGATATCTTCGATGGCGCGCAGGCGGCGCTCGACTTCCTTTGAAAGTTCGATCAGCTTGCCGGTATCATCGCCATAGAGCACGACAGAGACCGACGCGGCGTCATTGCCTGCGCTGCTGCGCCAACTGGTGCGGATCTCCACACCGGGGAATTTCGGCAGCCGTTCCTTCAAATCAGCAAGCACTTCGTCTCTGGTCATCTTTCCCTCCGGCCGCCGCCACAGACTTCGCTGCAGAGATTCCCATAACACTTCATACCAGTCTTTCTGAGGGGGTTTATGCAGAAAAACGCGCATCTGCCCCCAATTCGCGGAAAAACGGGAATTGATGGTACGCAGATCATATTCCGTGCTCCGCGCCCGGATGGTATCCTCTACCACAGCAAAAACCTTCTCCGTGTCCTCGATGGTAAAATTATCCGGAATATCGAAAAATAACCGGATATCATTGATATTGCCGTTGGACTCATTCGCATACTTGGCATTGGATGCGGCATAGTTCATGGAAATGATGATGAGCAGCAGGACGACGAACGTGTCCACCCGGTGGCGGATCGCCAGTGCGAGCAGGCGTTGGTACAGCGTATTGCTGCGCAGGACGATGCCCTCTTCCTCCCGGACCCGGGTGTTGGAAAACCAGGTCGCCGCAAGGGGGATGAAGATCATCGCGATCAGCAGCGAGGCGAGCAGGGCCACGACCACCGGCAGACCAATCCGTAACATAAAAAAACGGAAGCCACCGTCGTCGCTCATCAGGATCAGTGGCAGAAAGACCACGATCGTCGTCAGAGTCGCCATGGTGATTGCCAGGCCGACCTCGCTGGCGCCTTTCAGAGCGGCTTCCTTTCTCGGCTTACCAGCGGCTATTTCGCGGTAGATATTTTCCAGCACCACGATGGAGTTGTCCACGACCATGCCGATCGAAATCATGATCCCCATCATGGTGATCAGGTTCAGAGTCCAGCCACTGAAATAGAGCACGATAATCGTAACCAGCACGGAGAGAGGGATCGCCAGATTGACGATCAAGGTCATACGCAGCCGGCGCAGGAAGAAAAACAGAACCCCGAATGCGAAAATCCCGCCCCAGACTCCGGTTCGTTTCAGGTTGTCGATCGACTCCATGATCCACTCACCCTGATTGAACAGTTTCTCGATCCGGAAGGATTTCAGGCGCGGGTCGTTGGCAAAGCGTTCCTCAAACAGGGTTTCGAGCTGCTGGCTGAGGGCAACGGTGTTGGCTGTGGACTCTTTATAGATGGCGATAGCAACTGCGGGGCTGCCATCGACCAGATTGCGCCAGCGCTTTTCAGGAACTTCATACGCGACGTCGGCAACATCCTTGAGGCGTATGGCAGTGCCCTTTACCGGTAAATTGCGGATGTCATCCAGGGAACGGAATTTACCCAGTGAGCGCACATAGATTTTTCGCCCCCCTTCGCTGATATAGCCGCTGGACAGGGCGAAATTATCCTTTCTCAGGGCCTGAATCACTTCGAACAGATTGATTTTATGGGCCTTGACGCGATCCTGGTAAATGTGAATCTGAATCGATTTTTCGTCCGCCCCAAAGATATCCACTTTGGCGATGCCGTCCAGCCGCTCGAGGGGTTTCTGAATGACCTGTTCGATCAAAAGGTGCTTGTTTTCCACCGGCTCGCGCTCAGCAAGCATCACCCAGAAAATCGGTTCATCATCATTGCTCCACTTGCGCAGGAACAAACGCTCGATGTCATCCGGCAGCTCGCTCTTCACCCGCTCCATACGATCGCGCAGCCCGGCATAGGCTTCATCCATATCTGTCCCCTCAGAGAAGCGGACAAAGGTCCAGCAGCCGTTGGCACTGCTCGACGTGCTCACACTGCGAACCCCGCTGAGCGTGCGCACCTGTTCTTCGATGGGTTTGGCGATTTGCTCTTCCACCTCGCGAGGGTTCGAGTTGGGATAGGGCGTCCAGACGCCGAGGAACGGTGGCGAGAACCCTGCGGGCATCAGCTCGACCGGAATACGCGTCAGGGCGATATAGCCGACGACGAGCAGTGCACACAACACCATCAAAACCGTCACAGGGCGATTGATGGCCAAACGCGGCAACAGGCTGTCGGTATTTTTTTTCATGGATGGATTCCGTTCTTGTTCGTTTTCAGGTATGTGCAGGATTTTTCGGCGCTGTCTTTACTCACTGCGATCGACCAGGCTGTACACAAGAGGAATCACCAAAAGTGTCAGGGCTGTGGAACTGAGCAGCCCGATGATGACGGTAATGGCCATGGGCGCGCGTACTTCGGCGCCGTCTCCCATGCTCACAGCCATGGGCAGCAGGCCGAGCACCGTGGTCAGAGTCGTCATCATGATAGGGCGCAGGCGGACACGGCCGGCTTCGATAATTGCCCGGGTTTTTTCCAGGCCACGGGCACGCAGATGGTTGATATAATCCACCAGCACGATGGCATTATTGACAACGATACCAGCCAGCATGATCATACCGAGGAAGACAACAATACTCAAAGGGATCGAGAACAGATAGAGAAAAATGATCACACCGATCAACGCCAGCGGGATGGTGAAGATGATCACAAAGGGGTGTACCAGAGATTCAAACTGGGAGGCCATGACGATATAGACCAGAAAAATCGCCAGGGCCAGGGCAAACATCAGGCTGTTGATCGAGGTTTGCATTTCCTTATTCTGCCCGCCGAGGGTATAGGTGAACTCCGGCGGCATGCCGATGCGGTTGAGCACGTCCTGAATATCAGCGCTGACGCTGCTGAGATCACGGCCGGTGATATTGGCTGAGATCAATGCCGTGCGCTGCTGGTCCACACGGCGGATTTCTGCCGGGCCCTCGCTGATACGGACCTCTGCAACAGCATCGAGGGGAATGGCGCGCGCTGCACCCGGGTTGACGATCAGCCGGCGCAGGTCATCGATGCTGCGCCGGTCTTCCTCCTGCAATTGCACCAGCACATCGATGCGCCGGTCTTCATCTTTGAATTCGGTTGCGACATCTCCGCGGATTTTGTTGCGTACGATCGAAGCGACATCGAGAATATTCAGGTTGTACTGCGCCAGCAGGTCGCGGTCATAGATGATACGAACTTCCGGATTCCCGGCCTGCATGTTCGTGCTGATGTCATCGAGACCCGGGACATCGTGCAGAGCCTGCTCCACCCGGGCGGCAACCTGCTGAAGCGTGCGCAGGTTGTAACCGTGAATCTGGACCTCGACCGGCGTCTTGAAGCTGAACAGCACAGGCCGTGCGATCTGCCAGGTAATGCCGGAAAACTGTGCCATTTGCTGCCGCAACCGCCTCGTCAGCGCTTCCTCATTTTCGATCAGATTCCCTGCGCTGCGATCGACAGTGACCGTGATCTTTGCCGTGTGTTCGCCCTCTTCGCTGCTGGCATTGGAGGTGACATCCGTGCCGGCAACCGAGGCGATTTTGGCCACACCTTTATCCTTCAGCAGCATCTCCTGCACCGGACGGATGCGCGCATCGGTCTGCTCGACAGGGGTGCCCACCGGCAGCGTCACTTTGACGTGAAACTCTCCCTGATGCACTTCCGGAATCAGCTCGCTGCCCAGTTTCGGAGCAAGCCCCCACATTGTCACAGCAAACAAAACAGCCGTGGCCCCCAGCACAGTGCCGCGATTGCGCAACGCGGCCTGCAAAAGCGCGGGATAACGCCGTTCCACAGCCCCGTAGCCGAGCAGAAAAACGGACGACAGCAGCAGTGCCGGTACCGAAAACACCATGCCTGTGATAAACAGCAACGCTTTGATCATAATGGCAAGGGTGAAAAAAACAAAATGCACCACGCGGAACAACAGCTCGATGAACAGATGCAGAACAAAACGCAGGCCGGAATAGGGCAAAAAGACCACGCAAAAGAGCACCAGCCGGATCAGTTTTTTTGCCACCGTAGCGCCTCGAAAATTCTCCAGCCAGACACGGTATGACGCGACCAGAGCCTGCACTGATTGAAACCGCAGATAGGTTGGCCAGATGTCATCAAAGAGTTTTTGCCATTGCTGATCACCCGACCAGAGGACGAGTTGCTGCCCGATGCCCTTTTTCAGCAGACCGATGCGTTCGAGCAAAGCAATCACAGGCAAGACCAGAGCAAGCGGGAAAAGCGCAATACCTTTGAGGAGAGACAGCAGAAAGGCACCCGACAGCTTGACCAGGCGCCATGGCACCAGCACAAGGGTGAACAGAATGGCTGTCACTGCGGTTGTAAACTTATGCCACAATCCCGTCCGGCCAGCGTGGTCCTCATCGCGCAGGGCAACGACTTTATCCATGGAGGAAAAGCGCAGGACACTGTGCTGCAGCAGGGAATCCAGCGTACCGGGGCCGGACTGGCCAAAACTCCGCGACGCCAGCATGGGGATCAAAAACAGAGCGACGGCGAGAGAAGCAAACAACGAAAAAACCACCGTCAGGGCCAGATCGCTGAAAATCTGCCCTGCAATGCCTTCGACAAAAACGATGGGAAAAAAAACAGCTACTGTAGTCAGCGTTGAGGCAAAAACAGCACTGCCAACCTCACCGACGCCACGTATCGTTGCAGAGATGAAATCATCACCCTCCTCCCTGCAGCGTGCGATGCTTTCCAGCACCACGATGGAGTTATCCACCAGCATGCCGATGCCCAGGGCCAGGCCGCCGAGAGACATGATATTCAGGGAGACATCATAAATTTTCATCGGTGCAAAAGTGGCGACCACCGATACGGGAATGGCGACGCCGACGATCAGCGTGGAAGAGACTTTTCGCAAAAAGACGAAAAGAACGAGGACAGCGAACAACCCTCCATACAGGGCAGTTTTCTTCACTTCATCGACGGAGTTCTGGATAAAAACAGACTGATCGGAGAGAACTTCGATCTGCATGTTATCCGGTAATGAAGCGGCGATAAACGCCGTCATCGCGCGGTGTCGTATTTTCTCAGCCCGGTCTTCCGCCGTGCCATTGGTCTCAGCCGATTTCTCCTGCATCCTGCGGACATACGCCTGCTGCTCCGGTGTACCGAAGACACGGCGTTTAACGCGCTCGGCGACAGCGACGATGTTGGCATCTGCTTCTTTATAAATTTCGACCTCGACACTTTCCTGACCGTTGATGCGCGTGATGATTTCCCGGTCGCGCGTGGTCCGGGTCACACGGCCGACATCGCGAACGCGAATTTCTCTTCCATTCCATGTCCCAATTACCACATTCCCGATCTCATCGACCGTGCGGAACTCGTTGAGGGTGCGCACGAGATACTCTGCCTGTCCCTCGCGCAGGTTCCCGCCTGCGAGGTTGACGTTTTCCTGTTGCAGGCGCTGGCGCACCTGTTGAATATCGATCCCGATGAGCGTCAGTTTCTGTTCATTCAGCTCGACGCGGATCTCCTCTTCCAGCCCGCCTTTGACCTTGACAGCAGCCACGCCCTCGATGGTTTCGAGCTGGCGTTCTATGGCTTCCTCAGCCCGGTAACGCATGCGCGTCAGCAATGTATCGCCGAACACCCCCAGACGCAGGATCGGGTCCAGCGTAGGGTCGTAGCGCAAAATAATCGGACGCTTCGCTTCCTCCGGCAAAAAAACCTGATCCAGCTTCTCGCGCACGTCTGCCGTAGCTGCGGTCATGTCTGTGTCCCAGGTAAACTCCAGCTTGACATCAGACTGCCCTGCCTTGGAGATTGAACTGATATTAACCAGATTGGTGACCAGGCCCAGGGCCTGCTCCATGGGGCGGGAAACGCTGGTTTCGACCTCTTCCGGAGCCGTGCCCGGAATTTCCGTGCGTACGGTCAGAGATGGGTAGGAGATATCCGGCATGAGATTGACCGACAGTTGTTTATAAGAAATGAAGCCGAAAACACTGATGCCGATAACCACCATCAGAATCGCCACAGGGCGCGTGGTGGTGAAGGTAAAAAAACCGGAAGCGCGTGTGTTGTGTGTATTCTTTTCGTACATAATCATCCCGTCGATCAGGTGATCAGAGCAGTATCAAATGAATAGTTTCCCCCGGGCAGGTACACGACGGCGTGTTGTTAACTGGTGGCGGCACATGAGGCTGTATCGATCACTCACAGTACACGTGAGCAGCCGGATCAGCACATGCAAGACGCTGATAATATTTCACCGTTCGTTGGTGATCCGCACAGGGGTTTCGTCTTTCAGGCCGGCCTGGCCAACGACGATCACTTTGTCGCCGGCTTCCAGCCCTGCCAGCGATTCGATCGCATCCGAGGTTTCAAAGCCGCGTTTCAGAGTCACTTTTTTCGCAATGCTGTCCCGGACGACGAAAACGTTCAACTGCTCATTCTCATAGACGACAGCGGTTTTGGGAACCAGCACGGCGTCAGTATGCGTCTCGGTGATAATGTGCACGTTGACGAACATCCCGGGGCGCAGCTTCCGGCCGGCATTGCCGATACCGATCGTCACCTTAAACGTGCCGCTGCTCGGGTCCACCACCGGGCTGACACGCTTGACGATGCCCTTGAATTTTCGCCCCTGCAGGTGATCGGAGGTGATGAAGGCTTCCTGCCCCTTGTGGATGCGGCCTATTTCTTTTTCCGGCACATAAACCACAGCGATGATCTCATCCGTGTTGACCACGCTGAACAGCTTATCCGCGGGCTGGATGCGGTCGCCGACGCGCAGAAGCCGCTCACCGACGACTCCGGAAATCGGCGCAGTGATGCGGGTGTACTGCAGATTCAATTGTGCCTGTTTGTGCTCTATTTCTGCAGCATCTGTGTTGAACCGGGCCTGCTCAAACTCTTCCTTGCTGAGCAGATTTTTTTCGTACATCTCCTGCGAACGGCTGAAGGCGCTCTGCTGCTGTTGCAGTTTGACTTTGGCTTTTGCTTCTGCCAGCTCATATTCTGCTGCATCGAGTTCAGCGAGCACCTGGCCTTTGCGCACAAAATCACCCTCCTCAGCCCGGATTTTTTCCACGATGCCCTGAACGCGAGAGTACACCTCTGCCATTTTTTCGGTTTCGAGATTGGAGCTGAGCAAAATCGATGATGAGATTTCACCCGTTTCGAGGGTGGTCACTTCAACAGGGACACGCTCCGGCGAGGCTTTTTTGCCAGCCACCGTGGTGCTGTCTGCAGGACTGCTGCCGCTTGCGACGTCGCCGTTTTCGCCTCTGGCATCCTTCTGCGAGCATCCCGCAACGGCAAGACTCAGGCTGAGCACCGAAGCAAGAAAAAAGAGCTGTTGCGTTTTGAATCTCATCGTTGACTCCTCTGATTTTTTGAAAAATGCCCTGACCGGAGAAGTCCGGACCGGCACACCACTACGAAAAAAGAGATCAGAATGGTAAGTTTGCGGCAGGCGGCTTTACACACGCCAGCCTACTACGCCCGTGCCTGGTACAAGTTTCATCATTCTTTTCCGGGGAAAGTGAACGCGAAAGGGAAGTATGGCCCCTGCAAATTCTTCTTCAACGGGTCAAAGCAAGCCACGAGCGGGTTATAGCCGCAAGGGCAGCAACAGAGGCAGGAAGTCCGGCAGGAGTGTGAGGAGCATCGCCGGCGAACTGCTCATCGACATGATCGAGCAGCCCGTGATCTGGCGTTGCAAACAGGGGGGCAAAATATGTTTTCAACTGTTCACGTGGGGTGCCGCAACGCAGAGCCAGGCGGATGTATGGCCACAGCAGCCAGGTGTGAATTCTGCCATTGAAGCGGGCAGAGGCTTCCACGTGCGGATGGGTATGCTCGCCCTCGCCGGAATAGGCAGGATGGTAGGGAGTGAGAGTCCGGATACCCATCGGCGTGCGCAGATGCGCATCAACGGCAGCGAGCACGGAACGGGCGTTGCTCTCGGTCACCGGAGCATAAGGCAAACCGAAACCGATCAGCTGGTTAGCGCGCAGGGCACTGTCGGCGTGCTCATCGCGCAGCAGATCTGCACAATAGCCTTCCCCGGCCAGCCAGAACTTTTCTGCAAAACTCTCCTGTACCCTGGCAGCGATATCTCCGGTTTTCTCCTGTCCGGCTTCCCTGCCCAGCAAACGGGAAAACTCGTTGATGACCATCAGCGCGTTGTACCAGAGCATCTGTACTTCCACCGGCTTGCCGATTCGCGGCACCGCCTCCCACTCCAGATAGCCTGCATCCATCCATGAACGCGCCTGTGCATGTTCGCCAATCATCACCAGCCCGTCCGAATCCACGGCGATACCCGTACGCGTGCCCCCGAGATAGGTATTGAGGATTTTTAGCAGGAAAGAAAATTCCCCTTCGACGAATTCGAGATCACCGGTTTCCTGCCAGATATCATAGACGGTCTGCACATACCATAACGAGGTATCCATTCTGGCAAAGACCGGCTGTTCCGGTTTTTCGGAAAAGAAATCCGGCACCAGACCATCTTTCTCGTGCCGGCGCAGCATATTCAGCACTGCGATGGCTTCGTCAAAACGTCCGGCAGGCAGGAGCAGGCCGCTGATCGCCATCAGGCTGTCAAATCCGGTTTCGCTGCGCCGGGGGTAGCCGGCAAGAACGGTCCGGGTATCACGGGACAGGCTGGTCGGCCGGGTGATGAGATAGGCATCCGCGGACTGTACACAGCGTTGCACAAAACTCTCCGCATCAGCGAGCACAGCCACCAGCCTGCGACGATATGCGACCGTCGCCTGCAGGCTCTCCTGCGCATTTTGTGGCCAGGATTCCTGCAAGCCGAGGCAGAGTGTCACCGGAGAATCGCCGGCCAGCGTGACGTCGATTGCTGCCGGGCACCACACTATTTCCTCCGTGCTGTCCTGAAAATACAGCGGACGAACGCGATTCATCTCTACCACACGGGCTGCACTGTCTGTACTGCAAAAGAGCCTGCTGTCACCATCATTTTCCAGTGCATATGAAAATCCGCTGTCAAGGATGCGGATAGCGTGCGCAGCACGCGGGGTCGCAAAAAATGTTTCTTCCGTACTCAGGGCCGGCATCAGGCGCAGGGGAAGCGGGCCGTCCCCGCCGGTCATCCTGTACTGTACGTAGAGAGCATTTTCACCGGTGTGCATCCACATCATGCGGCTGATCTCAAGCGGACCGATGGCGATCCGGTGGTGCGGCAATCCATGCTGCAGGGTAAATTTTATCTTAAATGTTTCGTGGGGTCGCCGCGCTTTGCCTGTGGTATCGATTTCGGGCGCGAGCTGAAACCAGCGCTGGTCAACGTAAATCGCGTCGAACAGCGTTCGGACACAGGCGGCTCTGCGCAAAGGAGGGCGCAGAGGCAGAGTCAGCAGCGAATGTGCGCGCCGCAGAGGTGCTCCCAAAGCACTGCCCATACCATATCCCCCCAAACCATTGGTGACCAACCATTCCTGAATCTGCACAAACCGCCCTTTCGCTGAATTTTCTGTTTCTCCTGCTGCGAAATAATTTCCCTGCTTCTCTTTACCTGCGTTCAGGCATGAGTGGGGAAAGCGCCTGTTTTTCTTTTTGCTCACATCGGTTCCCGGGGCAAAGAAACGCAGGCCGCCAGGCCGGATTAATCCTTGACATCCCCACCCCTGTCGAGTATCTTGCACTGTGTATCGGCACCCGAATAATTTTCATCTCGGTATGGCCTTGCGCCTCACCGGCGCATTTTCCTGCACCAACACGATGCCTGCTCCCGATCTGCTGCGCCAGCTGTTGATATCCTGAAATGCTTCGGTCCCGCCCGGGCCTGTAAACCGGCAGGCTATGATCAGAGCTTCCGTGCGGGACACAAGCCCGGCGTGGCGAGAGTGCGGCAGAACAAAACATTGTTTGAGCAGGCTGATAATCAACCCTGTTTCATCAGAAATTTTATACATTTTTCAGGTGAATGAAATGGAAGACAAAACGATTTTGAAGGGCGGCGAGTATCTGATAAAACAGACCGCACCCGCCGCGGTTTTCTGCCCGGAGGATTTTGACGACGAACTGCGCATGATCGCCCAGACAGCGAAAGAATTCGTTGCCAACGAAGTTGTCCCCAAACTGGACAGGCTGGAAAAATTAGAGCCGGGCCTGAGCGAAGAGCTGATGCGCCAGGCCGGTGAGCTCGGCCTTCTCGGGATCGAAGTACCCGAGGAGTATGGCGGCATGAACCTGAGCAAAACAGCCGCCGTCGTGGTCAGCGAATATATTGCCGGCTCGAGCGGATTCAATACCACCATGAGCGCTCACCAGACCATCGGGACGTTGCCACTGGCTTATTTCGGCACCGAAGCACAGAAGAAAAAATATCTCGAGAAGCTCGCCACCGGAACGTGGGTCAGCGCCTACGCCCTGACCGAGCCGGAAGCCGGCTCCGACGCCCTCGGCGGGCGCACCCAGGCTGTCCTCTCCGATGACGGCAGCCACTACATCCTCAACGGCACCAAGATGTGGATTTCCAACGCTGGTTTCGCCAGCCTGTTCACCGTTTTTGCCAAAATAGACGGAGATCGCAAAAAATTCAGTGCCTTCCTCGTCGAGCGCGACACACCGGGGCTGAGCTTTGGTGCCGAGGAAAAAAAGATGGGCATCAAAAGCTCATCAACGCGCCAGGTGATCCTGCAGGATGTCCGGGTTCCGGTTGAAAACCTGCTCGGCGAACCCGGCCAGGGGGCCAAAATCGCCTTTAACATCCTCAACTCCGGCCGTTTCAAGCTGGGTGCGGGCTGCGTCGGAGCTGCAAAACAGCTTATCGAGATCAGCACCCGCTACGCGCAGGAGCGCGAACAGTTCCGCGTGCCGATCTCCTCATTCGGCATGATCCGCGAAAAACTGGCGGAAATGGCGATCCGGACATACGCTGTTGAGGCAGCGACCTATCGCACCATCGGCATGATCGATGAGGCCATCGGCGAGGATAAATCCCCGCGCCACACCCTCGCCTGTATCGAGGAGTATGCGATCGAATGCTCGATGATCAAAATTCTCGGCAGCGAACTGCTCGATTATGTCGTCGATGAAGCGGTGCAGATTCATGGTGGCTACGGCTATTCCAGCGACTATCCCGTCGAGCTGGCCTACCGCGATGCACGCATCAACCGCATCTATGAAGGAACCAATGAAATCAACCGGCTGATCATCCCGGGTATGCTGGTCAAGCGGGCGATGAAGGGACACCTGCACCTGCTCGAGGCTCTGGAGGAAGGCAACGGCAAGACAACCTTTTCTGATCTGGATGAGCCGGACAATCCGCTGGTCAAGGAGTTGTCACTGCTCGAAACGATGAAAAAAATCGCTTTGCTGGTGCTCGGTTCCGCTGCGCTGAAATATCGCGAAAATTTTGACCGTGAGCAGGAAATCCTGTCCCGGTGTGCGGATATCATCACGCTGATCTATGCCGGTGAGTCGGCCTGCATGCGTACATTGAAACATTACCGCAGTGGTAAAAACAGCGAAACAGCCATCGCCATGACGCGGGCCTGGGTGCATGCCACCGCTCCACAGGCGGCTCAGTGGGCCAGGGAAGCGCTGAATCACTTTCTCGAAGGAGACGATCTCCAGGCTCATCTGGAGATGGTGCGCGCTTTTTCTGCCACTCTGCCGGCCGTCGATGTCATCGCCCTGAAGCAACAGGTGGCAAGCGCTGTGCTCAAGGCAGGTGGCTATCCGACGGCGGTCATCTGAACTCCGGCGACACCAGTGCGAAGCACAGGAGGCACGAATGCTGAAATCCAGCCCGGCGAAAGCGCGCAAAATCATCGAAGGGGTGCATGAATTCCTGCAACAGGAACTCTGGCCGCGGGAACAGGAGCTCCTCACCGGCGATACGGAGGAAACCATCCAACTGCTCGCCTTGCTGCGGGAAAAGATCAAAGCCGCGAATCTGTGGGCGCTGCACTTGCCGGACATGTACGGCGGCCTGTCCCTGCCGGCGCGGGATTTTGCCCGTATCTGTGAAGAGCTCGGCCGCTCACCTCTCGGGCACCATATTTTCAACTGCCAGGACCATGTTCTGCTCACCATGGCGCTGATCATGGACAAGGGCACGTACGAGCAGAAGGAGCGCTATCTGCGCCCGCTGGTGCGCGGAGAAATCGGCTGTGGTACCGGGCTGACAGATCAAACCCTGTTCACGCCGGCTGAGGAGCTCCCCCGATGGCAGCCGGGGGTGGACAGCGAGAGCCTGTACCTTTCCGGCACGCAACGGCTGGTGAGTGCATCCTCAGCCATGGATTTTTTCACCCTTGCCGCTGCACCCACTGAGGGTGGGCAACCCGGACTGTTTATCGTTCCTGCAGACTGCAACGGGCTCTCTCTGGAGCCTGAGCCATTGACAGCAACCATGCCTTACAGCAGCCAGGTCCATTTTTATGCCCGGCTCGACAACTGCGAACTCCTTACGGGCCTGGCGCTCGGAGACGATGGCGATGCACTGGCGCTGCTGGAGAAGCACCTCATTCCTGTGCGCATTTTTTCGTGCATGCGCTGGATCGGTATCTGCGAACGTACCCTCAGCATCGCCGCACGGCGCATCGCGAAACGCAGGGTGCCCGCCGCAGGCACCAGCGCCATTTCACAGGATGAAACATCATGGATCGCTGATGTGCGCGCGGAAATCAACGCCGGACGCCTGCTGGTGCTGACCACGGCGCATAAAATCGACAAAGAAGGGCCTGAGCAGGCGCGCGATGACTCAGCGCTGTGCCTGTTTCACATCGCAGGCATCCTGCGGCGGTTATTCGACCGGGTCAACCGCATGTTTTCGAGCCAGGATATTCTCGCTGAACCTGTGCTCGCCCACTGGATGTACCGAGAACGTAATGCAGGCATCTACGAAATCCCGGGAGAATTGCTGCGCCTACAGGTAGCTGCGAAGCTGCTGCAACGGTTCAAAATCAAATAACACGACGGAACCCTACAGGAAATCCCATGAATATGCTCATATCCCGCACTTCCAAACGTATGATGGCGGTTGTTGTCATCATTTTTCTGTCCCATCTTTCTGGTTGCGGCACACAGCCACACAACGAGGCCAATCCACCTGCCCCCGGGTTCAATCTTGCCAACTCGGATGCACGCGCCATCGCCATCGCCGATGAGGTGATGCAGGCACTGGGCGGACGCCGGGCCTGGGATAAGTCACGATACATCACCTGGAGATTTTTCGGTCGCAGGCAGCACATCTGGGATAAATGGAGCGGAGACCTGCGCTACACATACCGCAACCTTCTCGTGCTGATGAACCTCAACACAAACGAAGGCAGGGCATGGCTTGCAGGCCGGGAAGTGACCAGTCCGGATTCTTTGCGCGAAATCCTGAAAAAGACACACAGCGCCTGGATCAATGATTCCTATTGGATGTTCATGCCCTACAAGCTGAAGGACAGCGGTGTGACGCTGCGGTATCTCGGTACAGACACAACTGCTGCCGGCGAGGCCGCCGATGTGCTCGAACTGACATTTTCCGAGGTCGGCGACACGCCGGACAACAAGTATCATGTCTATGTGAGCACCAGGGGCCGGCTGGTAAAACAGTGGGATTTTTATCTGAAGCGGAGCGACGAAAAGCCGCGGTTTTCAACGCCGTGGAAAAACTGGCGCCGATACGGCGATATCCTGCTTTCGGACGACCGGGGGGAACGCCGCCACAGCGATATCGCTGTGTTCGATACACTCCCTGAGGCGGTTTTTCGCAGCCCCACACCAGTGGATGTGATGATTCATGCGCGGCAGGAGAAGTGACCCGGCCTCACAGCGAAGCAGAGACTCCTTTACCGGGCCAGGCTACTTTTCTGGCGGAAGACTTCCGGCGGCCGGCCGGGGAGATTCCAAGGCCGGGACGCTCCGTGAGCTTGATTTTTCCGTGCTCCATACGGATCGGCTGATAGGGTTCTTCTGCCAACAGACGGTGTGAATCGAGATCGATATACTCCACTGCCGGAGCTATGTGCGCTGCTGCGGCAATGCCGACCGAGGTCTCCAGCATACAACCGAGCATAACTTCCAACCCAAAAGTGTGCGCCAGACCGATCATGCGTCTGGCTTCCAGCAATCCGCCTGATTTCAGCAGTTTGATATTGATCCCGTCATACGCGCGGGCGAGCTGAGGGATATCTGCGCTGGTATGGCAATCTTCATCTGCGATGATGGGGATCGGAGATTTTCTCCGCAGCTCGGCCACAGCATCGAGATCACCGGCAGGCATTGGCTGCTCGATGAACTCGATCCCGAAGCGTGCCAGCTTGTTGATGTTCTTCAGCGCTTCATCCACGCTCTCCCAGGCTTCGTTGGCATCCAGCCTGAGGGTACGCGGTGTCTCCTTGCGGATCAGTGCAAGAATATCCTCATCATGATCAGTGCCGACTTTAATTTTCAGGATGGGATCATAGGCTGCTTCGGCAAGTTTTTCACGGATTTCCTCATCCGAGCTGATGCCGATGGAGTATGAGGAGAGAGGGATTTCTTCGCGTGACAGACCCCAGAAACGGTACAGGGGCAAATCAAGAGTCTTGCCGATCCAGTCGAGCAATGCCATTTCGAGAGCCGCGCGCGCCGGCGCCGAGGGTATGACCCGGCGCAATTTCTTCTCCAGTGCACGATACTGCCAGGGGTCTGCCCCGGCAAACACGTCGCGTGCTGCTTCAAAACTGGCTACGATCACCTCATCGCTCTCGCCATACCGCTCCACGGTACAGCACTCACCGATGCCGGAAACCCCATCCTGCATCAAGGTGACTTTGTAGATCGTCTCTTCATCCCATGAACCGCGGGAAATAGACCAGGTGTGTTTCATGACGACAGAATACCAGTCGATGCTGAGCTGCATGATGCCTCCAGGTGCTGATGTTTTTCCCGGTCACCGCCCTCGAGTGCCAGAAACATTGTGGTGCGCTCGTCCTCACACCGTTCCAATAAATCCCTCAACAGCCCTGCCCGCAAAGCGTGCAAAAAAAATCAAATAATCTGGTGTGCCCCTGTTTCGATGAAACTACAAAAACATCTCGAATCATTCTTTCAGGTTACGGAATCGTAGTTCATGTTCCGCATGATACAGACAGCCTGTTTTGATCTGAAAAACTCATCCGCCGCCGGTTCCCGGATAAAAGCTGGCAACCAATCCTGAGCCAATCCATGAATTTTTCAGCTCATGAACTTCCCGGATGCCGCACCCGGAAAGCCTCTGCAAAATCTGCGCACATCTGTTCCAGCATCTGGCTGGAAACAGCGCACATCGCGGCCTACACGCAGTGTTCGTGGCTATTCCCCTTTGTCTATCACTCATACAGCAAAGACCTTGCCCGTTTTTCCAGAAATTCATCACGCCCTGCCTGCCAGCGCGCGATGATCGTATCGGCAGGTACATTTTCCATCAGCGCCTGCCAGATATCATCCCGTCCAAGCATGCGTTCGACACGACGCTGCCAGATGCGCAAACTGTCCGGGTAGAGCGCCTGCAGGCTGGTCAAAACGTGCATCCCCAGGCGTACCGAGCGCAACTGGTGTCCGTCCTCAACAGTAATCCTGACGCCATTGCACAGCCTGCCATTAAATTTATTGCGCGTGGCCATACCCGGGATATCGACCGGCGTGAAGCTGGCCGGAGAAAAGCGCACACCCTGCAGCCCGGCCTGCCGCAGGCGGCTGATCATAGCCGAACTGCTCATCCAGGGGCTGCCGAAAAGGATAAATGGCTGTCGCGTTCCCCTGCCCTCGGAAACATTCGTCATCTCCAGCAAGCCGATTCCCGGGTAGAGCAGAGCCGTCTCTGCATCCGGGATATTGGGTGAAGGGGCGACCCAGGGCAGGCCTGTCTCCTGCCCTGTCTCTTATACA
>WFTM01000254.1 GCA_015485525.1 Candidatus Zhuqueibacterota bacterium
AGAAAAACGCCCAGCAGCGCTACGGCGACCACCACCATCGCTGAGGTGATCCCGGCCAGCGCAGGCGGCGCAACAGCACCGAAAAAAACCGAGGCAATGAGAATCTGCGTCGGCCAGCGGCCATTGCAGAGAGAAAAGTTGTTGGTAATGATAGCGATCAGCCGTTCGCGCGGGCTGTCGATGATGCGTGTGGCGATGACGCCTGCTGCGTTGCAGCCATAGCCCATGCTCATGGTCAGCGCCTGCTTGCCATGCGCGCCGGATTTACGAAACAAATTATCGAGATTAAAGGCGATGCGCGGCAGATAGCCAAAATCTTCCAGCAAAGTGAACATCGGGAAGAAAATCGCCATGGGCGGCAGCATCACGGAAACGACCCAGGCGGCGGCGAGATAGACGCCATCGAAGAGCAGGCCGCTGAGCCACCAGGGCATGCCGATCTCTGCAGCGCTGCTCTTCAAAAATGGATGAATGGTTTCGATGAGCAGCTCAGCCAGCAATTGCGAAGGCACATTCGCGCCGCTGATCGTCAGCCAGAACACCAGCGCGAGCAGGGCAATCATTACCGGAACGCCGGTGAGCCGGTTGGTGAGAATACGATCCAGGGTCTGTTCCCAGTTGAAACCCTGCTTATCTTCCGCACGCCGAACGACACGGGTGGCGATACGCTCAGCTTCGGAATACAGACTTTGCAGCAGGGTGTCGTGCACTTTCTCGCCAATTTCCCAACGCAGGTTGTTGGCAAGCTGCAGAATTTCGTTGTTCTGTTCTGTTCTGTCGCTCATTCCTCCACCCTTTCGATATGCTCTGCATGTTCCGGAGCCAGTTGCTGAGCAGAAAGCAACTCATCGATCTCACCATTTTCAAACGCTTCGATAATGCGGCTGTCACCCTCGAGGAGACGCAGGGCAACCCAGCGGGCATTGCGCAGACCGGGGTAAACGCGTTGGATTTTTTCAATCAAAACAGACAGGGCTTTTTCCAGCTCTGGCGAGGTCTTTTGCACCCGCCGCGGCCGGCAGCGATACTCGCCAGTGGCCACTTCATCGATGCGCTGCAGCAGCATATCGATGCCTTCATTCTGGCGTGCGGAAGTGGGCACGACAGGGACACCGAGCTCGCGGGCCAGCATCCGGTCATCGACGTGCAGGCCTTTTCGCTGTGCTTCGTCGATGAGGTTGAGACACACCACAGCCCGGTCTGTGATCTCCAGCACCTGCAAGACGAAATTCAGGTTGCGCTCCAGCCGCGTGGCATCGACGACGATGACCGTAACATCCGGCTGGCCGAAAAGAATAAAATTCCGCGCCACCTCCTCATCCGTGCTGGTAGAGAGCAGTGAATAGGTACCGGGCAAATCGATGATTTTGTAGCGATGATCCTTAAAAACAAAACCACCCTCAGCCCGTGTTACTGTTTTGCCAGGCCAGTTGCCGGTGTGCTGGTGTAACCCGGTAAGCGCGTTGAACACCGTGCTTTTACCCGTATTGGGATTCCCCGCCAGCGCCACGACGAAATCCCACGAATCCATATCGACGCCCAGTTTGGTCAAATTGCTCTTTATGTGAACCGGACAGGTCGCACAGTCCTGCGTGGTCATTTTTTCTGCTCCTTACGGTGAATGTAGATCATTTCAGCCTGATCGCGGCGCAAAGCAATGGTCGCTCCGCGGATTTGATAAGCTACAGGGCTGCCACTGGCAGCGGCAAATTCTGCAGTAATGACTGTCCCCGGGACGATGCCGAGATCCATCAACCGCCGCCGCTGCTGGCCACGGCAGGAACGCGACAGCTGCACGACTTCCGCGGATTCACCCGGCTTCAGCCCGGCCAGCGTCTCATAGGGACCAGCCTCATCGGGCTCCTCTTCAACAGGCAAAACTGTGACGTTTGCAGCGACGATCGGAGCGAGAACTGTCTCCTCCCCATCCGCAGCAAAGACAACGCGTTCGGCGTTTTTGTCCAGCATCTGTACCAGCATGCCCGGGTGCAGGTCGGCTGCCACCAGCTGCGCATAGATGACTTCCGGCTCGTCTTCGAGATGCGTAATCACACCATGTTCAGATATGTCGAGATCGCTCAGAAGTTTACCGGTGCTCGGCGGCAGCTCCCCCGTGATGGTCGGGATCGGGTCACCGTGCGGATCATACAACGGATTCCCTGTGTGCCGCGCCAGGTTTGCTGCTTCCGCCTCGGTCGTGGTGTGTTCAAGGCGTTCAGCGGTGCGGTGCCATTCTGTCTCTGGCAGGCCGGTCTCGTCAGCGAGATAACGCTCCCACAGCCGGTGTGTGCGGATGACCTTCAGAGCGTAAGAACGCCCCTCGCCTGTCAGCTCGATACGGTTTTCCCGCATGGTGACCAGCCCCAGTTTGCCGAGCCGGTCGATCAACCGTGCGGCCACTTCCTGGCTGATCTCAAGGGCGCCGGAAAGGCTTTCCAGGCTGCACGCCCTTTTTTTGTATTCCCGATCATAGATATGTTTGAGGGCGTCTTCGAGCAATACGCGCTGGCTGTTATACCGGCTGCGGCGCAACCGTGCCAGCAGGCCAAGCCTGGGCCAGAAGATTATCAGCAATACCAGAACCAGCCCGGCCGCCGCAAGCAATGCACTGCGTGGATCGATCATCATTTTTTCCTTTTTCATGAACTGCCGGACAAAAATGCCTCACAGCTGTGCGAATGATGCAAACGTACATCAAAAAATCATCAAAACAAAACTCTATTTTTAGGCATTCCTAAAAATAGCAACACCTGCTGGAATCGCAAGTCTTTTTTAAATCTGCACCTGAAAAAACTTGGCCCTTGTGTACGCACCATCAAAAACTGCTCTTGCTCAGATTGCGTCGGTTGGGAAATTATCGGCTTGCAAATCCGGCCGGTGTCGAGGGTTGTAAAAATGAAATTTACCCTCGGTTCAATTTTTAGGATTGTTGACGATAGAATTCCGGTTGCGACCCGCGGTGTGGGGGCAACCTGCCGGTGTTGGGGGCGACCGGCGGGTGTAGGGGCGACCCACCGGTCGCCCCTACGGGTTTCGTGCCTGTTATCATCAACAATAATCGCGTTGCCAAACGGAAACGGTGTAAATACCGGTTTTAAATCACGTTTAATGGCGCTAATTGATGTGGGTGTAATTTTTTATATTTATTTTGTCGTTGTCCGTCGGGGTTCAAAATTTTGAACCCCGACAATTTTGTCCCCAAACGACAATATTGACAATCCTATAACCCGTTTGGTGATCGCGGGTTTAGAACCGGCCCCGATGGAACCGTTGGATTGGGGGTCTGGCCCGGGTTTATTCGCAGAGACGCACGGGTGTGGGGGTGACCCGCGGGTCACCCCTGCGGGTCGGGTTTTGTCCCTGGTGTAATGTACAGGCGCCCTCGCCACGCGGCATGAATGCCGCGGTACACCCTGGGCATCAACGCGTACCGTGACATTTATGTCGCGTATCAGCCAGCCCCCCAAAACAGCCCGAACAACGAAAGGACGGTGCTCAGCCGGTTGAAATCGATTGTTTACTGCCCTGAAAAATCGTAGCATAAAGGTTTTACAGCCAGCTCCATCCGGCGACACGAGGGACTGAAACCTGATGCGAGGATACCCATGTTCAAAACACTCATTCTCATGCTGCCCATGCTCCTGCATTCCTACGCCATTCTCGGCCAGGAGCTCACTATTGCGACGTACAACATTTTCTTTCTCGATGCCGGCATCAGCCAGGAACGGCGGGAAAACCTGCAGCGCGTCATCAGCGAACTGGATGCTGATGTCATCGCTTTTCAGGAAATCAGCAATCCGGCAGCTCTGCGCAATATTCTCCCCGAAGACTACACTATCGCCATGATCGACGATCCGCAGGAAGTGCAGGAGCTGGCTCTGGCGGTGCGTGCCCCGTTGCGCATCCTGTCGCAGCGCTATGCCTGGCCTGAGCCATCCTACAACAACGCTTTCCCGCGATCCCGGGATTTGCTTCACGTCAGCGTTTCCGCGCAGGGAGAAACGCTGCATTTTCTTGTTCACCACGCCAAATCCAGACGTGGCGGCCGCATGCGCACCGATCCCCGGCGCGAACAAGCCGCAGAGCTGATCGTGCGCTACATCCGGAACGAGCTGGCACAAAAGAACGTCATCGTGCTCGGCGACTTCAACGACAACCCGGATGATCGCTCCCTCAATATTCTGGAATACGGCCGCAGCGATGTCAGCAGCGGCATCGACGTTGAAGAGGACTCTTTCCTATTCAACACCACAGAAGCCCTGCTGGACGACAACATCTGTTCCCACGGCTACAGCTATCTGTATGGCAAAGAAAAGGCTGAAACTTTTGACCCATCGGTTCCGGGTTCCAGCCGGGAAAATAACCGCTGGCGCAACCGCACCTACGATTACCGCCGCGATGTGCGTGTTAAGGCAATCCTGCTCGATCAGATTCTGGTCTCCCTCAACCTCAAACAAGCCGTCCGCGATGTGGGCGTATTCAACCGCACGATCGCGGTTCGCGGTTCGCGTTCGCGCATTGAATTTATCGAGGGACAGCTCGTCTATCACAAGCGCGGCTCCCTGCCCTCGGATCACGTCCCGGTGTGGATTCGTCTCGACCTGACTGCCGTGCGCGATCGATGATGGCTTTTTTTCAGGCTTGAGTGCTGCAGAATAAACGTGCGGCGAGGAGCTTTTTTCACACGTTCTAACCGATTCGAACAACAGGATCCCAACATGCGATTTCTCTGTATTTTAATCATTTCTCTGCTGTCCACTTCAGGTGCAGCGCAGGAATTTCACAGCATTCACAAGGCGGAACTGCAG
>WFTM01000255.1 GCA_015485525.1 Candidatus Zhuqueibacterota bacterium
CTCATGCTCCACCTCGCCAAGATGCGGCAGTGCCTGAAAATGAAAGAGCTGCTCCCCGACAGAGATTGCCACTGGTTCGAGATTGTTGATTTTATCCCTCAACTCATAAAGCAAAGCTTCAAGGTCGAAGTTCAATGATTTACTCAGGTTCGGTACGATATTTTTGTTGATCAGAGCACGCAGAATCGCCCTGACCAGTTTCGGCATCATGGGGAAATGGATTTCGCTGATAATCGCATGCCTGAGCTGCAGTTCATTTTCAGTGATCTCCGGTCTGCAGACGAGGACGAGGTCCGTGCCGTTAAATCGGATATCGCCCCCGGGGGAAAACACCAGCCGGCCTTTTAGCTGCATGCGAATCTGGATTTTATCCGGCGAGTCGTAATGGATACTCAGATTTTCGACACATAGAGGATCGCTCTCGTGCTGGCGGTAGGTGAATGTTTTCAAAAGCCTGATTTCGCCTGGTTCCAGTTGGATGATGATACGCTGCGGAGCAGGAATATGGCTGTAAGTCAGCCGCAGGTTGAGAGCGAGCGTGGCCTGGTTCATACGTTTTGTCCGATTTATTGGATATCAGTCTCAGGTTTTGGCTTCGAGAAAAATTTGTACCCAACCGTGTGCACAGTCACAATATGCTTCGGGTGGGATGGGTCCGGCTCGATTTTTTTGCGCAGAGACAGGATATAGTTATCCACCGTGCGCGTCGATGGATAAGAATCATACCCCCAGACGGCATCGAGCAGAGCATCCCGTGAAACGACTTCGCCCTCGTGCTCCCTGAAATAGCCCAGAATCCGGACTTCTTTTGCAGACAGTTCTGATACGCTGCCATCCGGCCAGCTGAGCTGATGCTTTTTCAGATCAGCCGTGCAGTGTTCAAACACGATGATATCCGCATCATGCGCGGGCTGCGGGGAAGCGCGCCTCAGAAGAGCATGAATACGGGCGAGCAGTTCGCGCACTCCAAAAGGCTTGGTCATATAGTCGTCGGCTCCCATCTCCAGCAACAGCACCTTATCCAGCTCCTGGCTTTTACTGCTCAATACCAGTATCGGCTGTGAAAAGCCGGAGCTGCGCAACTCGCGGCAAATCTCTTCGCCATTTTTCCCGGGCAGCATCAAATCGAGAATCAGGAGATCGATTTTATGCTCACGGGCCATATCCAGCCCTGTCTCCCCGTGTTCTGCTGTGAGTACCTCAAAATGCTCGGCCTCCAGCATATCCCTCAGCCCCAGCACGATCGCCGGATCATCTTCGACAATCAAAATACGTTTCATTAGTTTTCCTCCGCGACTGGAATCCGCAAAACAAACCGGCTGCCTTTCCCCGGCACACTCTCCACGCTGATCGAGCCGGCGTGAGCTTCTGCCACATGGCGGACCAGCGAGAGGCCAAGACCGGCCCCTCCGGCTCGCTGCACTGTGACCTCCTGTGAGCGATAAAAAGGTTCGAAAATCGCCTCCTGCTCCTCCGGCGCAATTCCTATGCCGTGGTCCGCAACGCTGCACACGGCCATCTCTCCTTCCTGCAGTGTGCTCACCTCCAGCAGACGCTCATCGCCGGAATACTTCATGGCGTTGGCGATGAGATTCGAAAGGGCCTCGATGAGAGCGTCCCGGTCGGCAAGCACCGGCAGCGGCTGAGTGCTGATCCGCTTTTCTACCGTGAAGTTGCTCATTTTGAACTGATACTGGAACGTCTTCAGTACGTCGCGGACGATGGCGTTCAGCTCATCCGGCTCACGATGATATCGTTTCGTTCCGCGCTCGATCTGCGCGAAATCGAGCACTGTATTGATCAGCCGCGTCAGGCGTTCGATTTCACCTTCCATGATATCGAGATATTCGAGCCGCTTCTGCCTGCTGACCTCATCTTCCTTGCGCAGCATTTCAGCAAACATCTTGATCGAAGTCAGCGGGGTTTTCAACTCATGAGTTACGCTGGAAACAAACTGCGATTGCGCGCGATTGAGCTCCTCGAGCTTGCGCGCCGCCCTGTGCTCGAGCAGCCACTTTTCCTGTAACCGCAACCGGTCGATGGTCAACGCCGTTTCGGTCGTCGTGGTTGTCAGCAAATCCGCATCTTCAACAAAATACGGCAAGCCGGATTTTTTTACCCCCAGCAGCAGATAGCCGAGCACAGTGCCTGTGGTACGCAACGGGCAGATTACTGCCAGACCAGCCTCTCGCAGCCCGGGAAGCCCGACAGGTTTATGCCGGATGCCCGGCTCGAGGGACCCGCTGTCTGCGACGAGACCGGTCGCTTCTCCGAACTGCTCATGAATAGCAGGATAAAACGTATGCCACCTCCGGCCGTAGCGGCCGGCTTCGACCTGACGAAATTTTTCATCATCGAGCAGAATCAACTCGATATGTTCCGGCAACAGGATCTCCGAAACCTGCTGCAGCAAACACCTGCCGGCAGCCGGGCCGGACAGGCATGTTTTCAGTTTTTCTGCAAATCGGGTATGCGTTTCGCGGTAGTTATACTGTATGCGGAAAAAAGTGCGGTCAACAAAATGCTGAATCTGGCTGCGCAAAGGCTGGAACAGGAGTGCAATCACCACGGCAGCGCCGGCAGATGCAAGCAGGGAAATCTTCACCGTGACCGTGCCCGCAACTGCTGCCACCCCACCAACGACGAGAGCATAGATCATCAGAGTGACAGCCAGCACCCCTGTATAGACCAGACTGCGGTTAAAGATCAGGTCGATGTCGAGAATATGATATCGGATCACAGAAACGGCAAAGGTAAGCGGTATAGACGAAGCGATCAGCAGAACAAACTCTTCAGCGATCAGTCCTCGCCCGAAAACAACTTGTGGCAACGTCCACAGCATGATCAACGCGGTTGGACCGATCAATATGCCGAGTAAAACCCAACGCAGTTTGCGTCGTTCAGGCTCTGTTTGCGCCGTGCGGTATGAGTGGATGAAATTACCCGCAGAAACAAGCAAGATTACTGAAAAGATGAAGCGGAATATGTTGAAAATCTGCATGTACTGCCGGTACATCTCCAGGCTGTTCACCTGTACGGCGCGAACGTAAACGATGCTCATCGACACGAACAAGACGAGCAAAACAGCGGCGGAGAGCCGCAGGGACAGTTTCCGCAGGGTTGTTTTTTCACGTGGAAACAGGAAGGTCAGATACAGAAACAGCCATGGGACAGCAGTATAGGCCAGAAAATACAGAAGGCGGATGGCCGGGCCATGCGGCCCCCAGGGCAAAAAATACATCACCGCAATCGCCATGAACAATCCATGCAAAACACGGGCTGCGCGGTTCTCTTCCTGCCTTGTGATGACGATGAGCGCTATCAGCACATACAGGCCGCCGCACAAAATGACCACGAGCAGATACCGCACTGAGTATGCCGGTGACAACTCGACAACAAGGCGGGTGATTTCGTTCGCGTATGAAAATTCGAGCGCAACCTCATCCCCGCGCTCGTACTGATCGACATAAAATTCCACATCAGAACGTGTCCGGATATCGTTGCCATCAATCCGCAGCAGAAGTGCTCCGGGCGCAAGACTGCCATACGCTGCGGCCAGCTCCACTCCTGAATCGGTCTGCCGCAATACCATGGGCAGAGTACCGCGGTGTGCGCTGCGATACAGGCCGAACAGGCAAACGATCAGAATGGCAGTATCAGCAATCAGTATGCGTTTCATCCGTGCAGAACTCATCGCGTATCGCGCTCCCGCAGGACAGCAATTACCTCGCGGATATTGTCCCGCTGTGCCCAGGTTATCATCAGCATGATCAGCAGAATGGTTGAAAAAGCCGCGAGGGAGTAGTCGAAATAAAGCGGCAGCACAGGTGTCAGGACGAATGTCGTCAGGCCGCTCAGGGTGTAATACCGGGTAAGAACATAGAGCAGCAGAAAAATCGTCCCGATACCCGTCAGCAAATGCACGTCGTATAATGCCACAACACCCAGAGTCGTGGCCACGCCCTTACCTCCCCGGAAATGCAACTGTACCGGCCAGATGTGCCCGGCAACCACGGCGACCATAGAAGCAAGGAGCCAGACTTCACCAAGCCCCAACCAACGGGCAGCCATGACGACCAGCGCACCCTTGAAAAAATCACCCAGAAAAGTGATGATAAAACCGTTCCGGCCCAGCTCGCGGCTGACGTTCGTCGCGCCGGTTGCGCCGCTGCCCTGCTTGCGCACGTCATCCGCCCGGAGCCATCTGAAAAGATAATAGCCCGTGTTAAAACATCCGGCCAGATATGCTGTGAGTAGAAAAAACAGGTTGACTAAAGGTAGAGACATGAGCTGCTCCTCGGTATTCCTGGCGGTCGGTTCGCTGGTCAACTTGCTGAATTTCGCTTTGAGAATCAATAAAATTCAGGCGGAATTCACGACTCCCATGAAGTCTTCACGGAACAGTGTGCAGCACGTGATGTGACCGGAACACGAA
>WFTM01000256.1 GCA_015485525.1 Candidatus Zhuqueibacterota bacterium
ATCGCAGACCCATACTCGCCGGCGGTCGCCACACGCAATGATTATAAGCATGAAGGCCGCACCCTGATTTTCCGGGATGATTATGACTGGGAAGGGGATACCTTCCTGCAGTATGACTGGCGCGACCTGATCATCATGGAAGCCCACGTGCGCGATCTCACCGCACATCCGAGTGCGGGAATTGCCGACTCTCTGCGTGGATCATACAAGGCTCTGCTCGACCCTGAGACCCCCGGTGGATTGAATTATTTAAAAGACCTGGGTGTCAATGCTGTCGAGTTTTTGCCGGTTCATGATTTCGGTAACATCGAAATACCGTACAAAGACAAATCTTTGCCGGTGGAGAACACGTGGAACCCTTACGAGCGTAACCACTGGGGGTACATGACTTCGTATTTTTTTGCACCAGAGAGTTATTATGCTTCTGGTGAAAGTCTGGAGCCGGGCCGGTTCAGCGGCGCGGATGGCCGCGCGGTGCGCGAGTTTAAAGATGTCGTTAAAGCGCTGCACCGGGAGGGCATCGCGGTGATCATCGATGTGGTGTATAATCATGTGGCGCAGTATGACCAGAACTGTTTCAAACTGGCGGACAAAAAGTACTATTTCCGACTCGATGATGAGCTGGAGTACCAGTCCAGATCCTGGTGTGGTAATGATTTCAAAACCGAGCGGCCGATGGCGCGGCGCCTGATCGTGGACAGCGTTGTGCACTGGCTGAAGGAGTATCACGTCGATGGCTTCCGTTTTGATCTCGCGGCCTTGATCGACTGGGAAACGGTCGATGCTATCACGCAGGCAGCGCGGGCGATCAATCCGAATGTCATTTTGATCGCAGAGCCCTGGGGCGGGGGAGAATGGGAGCCGGCAGAGTTTTCCCGCCATGGCTGGGCTGCCTGGAATGATCAGATTCGCAACGGCATTAAAGGCCAGAATCCCAAAGATGGCCACGGCTTTATTTTTGGACGCTGGCAGGGCAACAATTCTCCGGAGACGATCGCGAACTACATGCGTGGTACCCTGGCCGAATATGGCGGCCTGTTTCAGGAAACCGCCCATTCGGTGAACTATCTTGAATCCCATGATGACCATACCCTGGGTGATTTCATTCGCCTTGGCAGCGGTGCGGTGGCGGAAGACAGCGTCATCACGGATGTGGATGCAAATGCACTGGTGCGTGGTGAGCAACTGGCACTGAACCGGTTTGCTGCTCTGTGTTTGTTCGTCAGCCAGGGGCCGGTGATGATATCGCAGGGCCAGGACTGGGCGCGCAGCAAAGTCATCGCACCGACAGATGTGCCGGATGCGAAAGTCGGGCATATCGATCACAACAGCTATGAAAAAGATGACGAGACCAACTGGCTCAACTGGAGACACCGGGAAATGAACCGCGATCTGGTGGATTATTACCGGGGGCTGATCGCCCTGCGGAAAGCCCATCCTGCGCTGGGGAAAACGCCGGCAGAAAATCTTCGCTATCTGCCTCTGGAAACACCGTTTGGGTTGGCATTTACTATTAATCCGGATAAATCATTGAATGACCGTCGTTTTTTTGTCATTCTCAACGCCAATCCGGAGATGAACATGGTCGTGCCGGCACCACCGGGCCGGTGGCAGGTGGTCGTGGATTCTGCCCGTGCCGGTACCAAAGGGCTGATCCACGTCGATGGGGGTACAAATATCGTCGTCCGGCCGGTGAGCGGCATGGTTTTGCGCTCTCTGCCCTGAGTCTGCGGGTATAATTTTCCCGGATAGTGAAAATTATGCACAAAGCCTGTCTGATTTTCCACCATTTTTTGCAATAACAGGAAAGAAATGTTGCAGTCTGCTTCAAAGAATTGCCAGGAGGACATTTCTGCATTTTTGCTGTAATGTCCGTATTTGAATGACAAGTCGGTCGATATCCATATTCCAGTGACACGACTCGGAAGATGGACAGAGAGCCGGCACGGGCCTTTCGACAGAGATGACGCAATACAGTTGAAAAGGCGTGCTCTGTTATCGATACAAATCATGAGATGTCCCCCAATCTTAATGATTTGAACCGGGTTATCGATAGCGAACACGCCTTTTTTATTGCAGGATTGACAGCTCAATTTCAAAATTGTATGTGCGGATAATGTTGAGACAAGTGACTGTTTTTTCGAAGTTTTTGTCGGGCTCGAATTCGTGGTGATTCCCCTCCTTTTCGTGTTCACTTTCGGTGAGTTTTGCGAATTTCGGCTTATTCATGCCACCTGTGTTACAGAGAGTACATGTTCCGGCATGTGGTACCATTCTTGCATTTACGTGTACATTGGTGTTGTATCATAGATGGCATATCACCGTAGCAGCACGTGACTCATTCGGGAATGGGTCCAGGGTACGCAGGGAAGGTGTTCAGATCGAAAGGGAACGCGATCAGAACGAACCCTCGGGTAGTGTTTTATATAAGAAGTATAGTGTAAAAATTTTACAGCTGTCGGGTGCGCGTGTAATTTCTTCCCGCAGCTGTATTTCCCTGTGGTTCTCACCAGTGATCGCACCATTTCAAGCGAAGAAAATGATGAAGTTTTAGGATTACCCGTGCAGGCAGAGCAGAGTGCCCTCAGTCTGCTCATGCGCTGGTTTGTTGTTTTGCGATGTATTACCGGGGGACAGGCAGGTTTTTTTCAGGGGATATTAACGGGTTGAATTGAAAGAGTGAACGCAGGTAGGGAAGAGGAAGCCTGAATATGCAAAGATTTTTGATACTGCTAACACTGCTGGCCGCTGTAGTCCTGTTCAATGGGCAGGTTACAGCTTTGCAGGAACAACCGCAGACCACACCCCAAACCGTAGATGAAACTCTCCGGAATGTTGAAGAGAGCAGTTCGGCAGAACAGCTGACTCAGATTCGTGACATCCGTTCACTGTGGCAACTGACCGAGCTCGGCGGTGGCATCCGCTGGGCTATCTTCGGCATTCTGGCTCTCGCCATTCTGTTCATCCTGAAAAAAATCATCGAACTGACAATCGACTATGTCAATGGTCATGATCTGGAAAAAGTCGGTATCAACGAGATAGGTTTTGAAGACCTGCAGGTAACGATCGAGAAAAGCCGCCCGAGCCTGATTCGCCAGCTCATGGGCAAGCTTTTTGAAATTTATTACAGCACCGGCCGCGTCGAGGTTCTGCAGGAAGAGCTCAACAGTTTTATCAAGAGCCAGCAGGACCAGTTCAGCCGGTTTCGCGAACGCATGAGTTTTCTTTCCGACACCGCCGGTGCTCTCGGACTGCTCGGAACCGTCTGGGGGATGTTTCTCACCTTTTTCGGCGGAACACTGGATAACCAGCGCATCCTCAACGGCATGGGGATCGCTCTGATCACCACGTTGTTAGGCATCGTCGTCAGCATCATCATCAATTTTGCCAGCACAGAGGTCTCCAATTTTTTCAACAAGCGCATCGAAGCGATTTTTGCTATTGTCGATTCCCTGCGCATGCGCATGATCGGCAACAAAGAGCAGGAAATGCAGATGGAGCGTGCGCGCGAGGCCATGCGGTACGAGTCGGCAAAAGACAGCGATGATGGCAACATTGAAGGCTTTTCCTTCAACGTTCTCAGTGATCTGCAGCAGACCGCGACGGTCGGCAAGCCGTTGCTGAAGCCGCTGACAATTCAGGTTTTGAACGAGAAGGGCGTGCCGGTTGAGGGGCTGGAAGTGGTTTTTGAACTCAACGGCAATGGCGGTTACTTCCCGGGCAACAAGCGCCGGCATCAGGTGACCTCGAATAAAAGAGGGCAGGCGACGGCCCATTTTCAACTCGATAAGGCTGTTGGTGAGCGCAAGATCCGCGCCTCTCTCGTGAACCAGGAAAACAAGAGCCTGGAGTTTGTCATCAACGGGGTCCCCGGGCCGCCGGCGCGCATCGAAGCAGTGAGCGGCAACCACCAGTCCGCAACCGTGGGCCAGCGCCTGGAAAAGCCTCTCGTCGTGCGTGTTCTCGATGTCTATGACAATGTTATCGAAGAGCATCCGGTGACCTTTTCCATCACAAAAGGCAACGGTACGTTTGAAAATCTCAGTAACCAGGCAGCCGAGCAGCCGGTGGACGGCCTTTTTTCGCGTTTGAAGGGCCGCATGCGTGGCCAGAAAGTGAGCTTTGAAACCCGGACGGACGCTGATGGTTGTGCTGAAGCAACCCTGATTCTCGGGCCGGTCCCGGGTGTCAATCAGGTCTCTGTCGTGGCGCGCGGTCTGCTGAAATCACCGCTCGTTTTTGAGGCCATGGCCCAACCTCGTGAGGAAGCTGTATCGTGAGCAAACGGAGCATGATGTTACGCCTGATCGACGTGGTGTTGATCCTGCTTTTTGGCTTCATTTCGATTTCCGAAGTGAGCGATAAGAGCGAAGTGGTCTTGCCCACGAGCAGCATGACGCCTGTTACGCCGCCGGATCGCGAAGAGTTACTCGTGGTTGCCATTTCGGAAAGCGGTGACTATCTGGTCGAGCATGAGCAGCGCCGGCTGGAAACACCGCATGATCTGTATAATTACCTGCTGCAGATGCGCAACGAGGCGCGCACCCGCGGTTCAGCCGTGCGCGTGCGCGTGCGGCCGCACAAGAGCACGCCGATCAAGTACACCATGGCTGTGGCAGCAATTTGTGATAATTTGAGCGTTCCCAAAGGCCTCGATGTGCGCCGTATTCGAAACCGGTGAGCGGAAATGGAAACAAGAGCAGAATTGACCCGTGGCGGGCTGATCATCCGCCTGATCGATATCGCCCTGATCATCCTTTTCGGGTTTATCTCGATCAGCGATATTCGTATCCAGACGCAGATCAAGCTGCCGACCCCGGTGGATGATTTCAAGGCGGCGTCCAGTTTCGAGGTGGTTTTTGTAAAAATCGACTCAGCCTCGGTTTTTCACCTCATCGAAAAGGAGCCGGTTTCCCGGGCTATGGATATGGATGAGCTGGAAACTCAGTTACAGAAGCGTGCCGGCTATTATCATCAGCTCGGCAAAGATATCGTCGTTCTGGTGCAGCCGGATGGCGAAACACCGGTGCAATTGACTGTGGATGTTCTCGATCTCTGCCGGAAACTGAACCTCAAACGAAACATTGTCTATAATTATGCATCTCTCCAGCTCTAAATATCTCGAGCGGACCCAAGGGTTGCTGAGCTGGGTGTTGACGCTGATTTTTCTCGGCGTTTTCTATCTTGCCATGGACACGCTCGCGCTGCCGGATGCCAGCATGGTCGTGCCGGAATTCGAGGAAATCCCCCTGGAAATCATCAATCTCGATGTTTTCCACGAGGTTGAACCCAAGCCGGAGAGCCAGCCGATCGAGCAGGAAGATATCATCAGGCCGGTTCGAAGCCAAACGCCACAGCGCAAATTTGACCTGGCTAACCTGAGCGAGGAGCTGGCGCCGCCGGACCAGAGGTTCATCGATCGTCCCAAGATGGTTCCCAATGCTTATGAACACGTGAACGTCAAGCCCGAGCTGGATTTGGAAACCCCAGACGATGGCCCGACGACAATCGATGTGCCGACCGAGAGCTTTGTCAATCCGGGTTTTCCCATCCCGCAGGCCTCCCGGGGCACGGAAAAGGTTTTATCCAGCGTGCCGCTCAAAGCAGGGAATTCGAGCAATCTGAATATTCAGGACACAGGCTATGAGATCGGCCAGCCGGATATCAGTGCTCCGGGTGAGAAAAATCTCGATGAGGTGGTCATCAATGTTCCCTTGCTGGATACCAAAGCTATCGGAGATGAGTTCGCCAACCTCGCTCCGATCTACAAAAAATTGATCGAGTGGATGAAGCGAAACCCGGCTGAGCTGTCCTCGGTCGTGAAGAGTTTTATGGGCTATGAACAGCATGATTTGACCTCGCGGGAGCGTTTTACCGCTGAGGGGCGGGACTTTGATATTTTTCTCATTTGCCAGGAGCAGCAGTACGAAATCCGCATCTGCCTGGTGGAAAAAAACACCGCGACACTGCTGATCGATAAGGGATTTAAAAAACAGAGCAATTATTTTCGCATAGGCACCGTGAGCCGTGACAGGGAAAGGGGGATTTTTTCGTTCGAAACTTCGCAGGAGTCACCGGCTGATCAGCGAACACGGGAATTTTATCGCATTTTTCTTTCATGGTGGGAACAGGTAAAGGAACGATGACAGGGAACAGGGTACAACATGTGATGATGAATGCAGCTTCGGTTTTGGCCTTTGCTCTGGTGGTGCAGTTTTCTGCCTGTGCCGGTGGCTCGACAGCACGGTATTATCGCGTCCCAGCCGGCGTGGACAGTACGGTGGCGCAGATGGCAGATTCGCTGGCGCGCACCATTTTTATCGCTCCGCAGGCAGAGGAAAAAGCAGAGACCGTCAAGCAACAGGCCCGCCAGGCGTTTGTCGAAAGCGATTCCCTCTGGCGGCTGCTGGAATCACCCGGCCCGGTCAGCGAGCTCGACAGCCTGAGTGGGCTGCAAGCCTACAATGAAGCCGCAGAAATGGTAACCCGTTTCGTCGATTTAAAGCGGAAGCAGAGTACTGTACAGACCGAAAAGCGCATGGTCGCCCTGCTGGACAGCGCCATCGCCCGTTTTCGCAAAGCCTTGATGTATAATCCCTTTGATCTCGAAGCCCGGGGCTGGCTGGCACGGATGTATCGCTTGCGTGCTGACCGGCTCAAACGCGAAGGCGACTATCGGCAGGCAGCCGAAACCCTGCAAAAGCTGTTGCGCCTGGATAAAGGCAATCACCTCGCCTACGCCAGCCTGGCTGAAACCTGGTTTGCTCTGCAGGAATGGCAGCAGGCCTACGATGTTTTCCGCCAGGCAGAACGCGTGCTGCAGGAGACCGCGTTCACGAATGTCGATTATGTCAGCGAGGATGGCACTGAGGCTGCCCCGGCCCATATCGATTCGACGATTCTGTTCAGCTATGTTTTCTACCAGGGTGTTGTGCAGGCCAAGTTGCATCATGCCGACAGTGCGTTATCGATTCTGGCCAGGGCCCTGTCTCTGGCAGCGACGCGCCAGGATACGTTGAATGTGCACAGTTATATCGACTGGATCAACTGGGATGACGGCAATATCGCCGGTTCGGAGCGCCGGGATGAACTGCTGGCTCTGCAGGCTGAGGGCAAATATGACGAGGCGGTCAAAGGCCTGTGGCAGCTCGCCGGTACGTTGAAAACCGCCCGGGCCCGCGACGAAATCGAATGGCGCGCCTCGGTGCTCATGTACCAGAAACTGGATAAAAAAGCCGAAGGGGTCGAGCGCATGCATGTGCTGGTCAAGCGCTTGCAGCAGGGAGAAGGCGGCAGCATCGCTGACAGTATCAGGACCCGCTATCTCGAAGATTATGCGATCATGTGCCACAATCTCGGCTTGATCTACAGCCGCGAAAAAAAATGGCAGGATGCCTATGCCTATTTTTTGCAGGCCACGCAGATCGACTGGCCGGATCGGGCGCGCAGTCATCTGGAGATCGCCAAAATCGTGCAGAATGATCCCAACCAGGTAATCCGGCACTGCAACCAGGCGATGGCAGGACAGGAGGCACTGTCTATCGAGGAGAAAAAGCAAATGTACCGCCTGCTGTCCCGGGCTTATCTGCGTCGCGGCGATTTTGAGAAGGCCAAAAAAGCTCGCTATAACTGGTTGCGTCTGAATCAAAGAAAGGAACTGAAAAGCGCGGTTGATTAAACGCTCCTGTGGGCGGGCGGAAGATTGAGCGGGAAAAGGGATTCTTGCCGCGGGAGCGGCAACAATGGCGTCACACCGCTCCTGCGGTGTGACGAGAGAATCACTTCACTCAGCAACCCGGACCTGATGCAGATACCGCTATCTGTCGGGGCTGCCCGGATACCGGCATGTGTCATTCCGGCCAAGCGCAGCGCAGTGCCGGAATCTCATCTTTTCGGGCACGTGCTTCAGTCCGGGAGATTCCGGTCTTCCCCTGCGGGGAAACCGGAATGACGGTTCTGGTGCCGGCATGTGCTGTGGCCTGGCGGTCTGGCTGAAAGGATGCTATCGTGCTGAGTGCAGTGGATAACCAGTTTTTGAAGCGTTAACTAAAATACAATCGATGGATTATGACTAAAAGAGTCTCTGTTTTTTTCAGGTTCTGTACGGTCGTTGTTTTGAGTTGCGTTCTCGCGGGCTCATTGCAGGCGCAGGAAAAAAGCCGCGCTGTTACCGTTGAGCAGATCAACGTCGCCCGGGTCATTCTCGATGATCCGGAGATGATCCGCTTTTTTGTTACAGAATTTTTCATCCCCGAGACCCTGGTCACCAGCATCGAAATTATCGATGTGACCGGCAACGGGTTTGGCGAGAAGGATATCGCTGTTACGCAGCCGTCTGAAGAGATCTATTTCATTTTCCCCTCTGTTGAAGCCCAGGAGAAGATGAATCAATGGCAGTTTACCCCGAATTTTCAAATCGTCGGAGAAAACCTCGATCCGGAGGTTTATGCTGCCTTGCCTACGAACAGAGCGGCCAACAATATTTTCAGTGGTCTGCTCCGGGCATTGAATCGCAATTATCAGGGTAGTTCCATGAAGCTTCGCTTTGAGCGCAACGCCAACAGCACGTTGTTCGAAATGTGGGGCTATGACAACAAGGAACTGGATTACAAACCGGCTCCGTTGACAGCCGGCAACGATGTGATCTACATCTACACGTCCATCAGGGATACGATTTACGTGGAAAAATAGCTGTCGCGTTTCGGCCATTCCTGTTTCTGCAGTTACCGGCCAGCGCCGCCAATGTCCCCTGCACCGTTGCAATCCGCGGTCTCGGGCAAGCTGAGAGTTGACATCGTGCACGACCATCTGAAGCTGAACAGACATCCCGGAGGCATACGTGAGTTTTCCTGCGAAATCGCGGCAATGTGCCGTTCTTCTCGCTGCTGCTTTTGCGCTCGTCGCGAGTGAGGGCAGAAGTATGCCCCGCGCCGGTGTGCATTCTCCAGCCTCCCCTGCCGCCAGAGTCATCCCGGAATTCCCTGCTTCCAGGTTACTTGCCAATCCTCCTATCTTCATGCGCACTGTGCCGGAACACATCACAGCCGGCGAGCCGTTCTGGCTCGAAATTCTGGCCGGGACACCTGGCCTGCCGGTGCAGGACTTGTTTGGGATCAGCTTTGAAGTGCGCTATTCCAACCAGGAGATCATCACCATTCCCTCGCCGGACAGCAGCGCCATCATGCCCGGTGATTTCCCCGGCGGAGATGTGATTTTTCTCGGTATCGCCGAGCGGGACAGCGGCCGTGTCGGCGTGGGGCTGACGCGCAAACAGGGCAGTGGTGGCGTCACCGGCAGCGGTGTGGTCGCGCGTATCCGGATTCAGTCTGACCAGGCAGCCCCGGACAGCCTGCCATTGCAGTTTCTGCTCGAAAATATCCGCGCGCAAAAAGAGAACGGCGATCCCATTCAGCTCACACAGCAGGAGCTGAATACGGTTCTGTTTCAGCGGGAGGATTTCCTGCTCACGGTCGAGCCGGAGATACAGCAGGTTCAGCAGGGCACAGCAGCAACCTGGGAAGTACTGCTCACCTCGGTTGGTCGCTTTTCGCGCCCGGTAAGTCTGTCTTTTGATTCCCTGCCCGCAGGCTTCACCAGCACGATCATACCGCAGACGATCCGGCCTGCGGAACGCGCCCTGATTACACTGATACCGGACAGCAGTGTAGTGCCGGGGAGCTATGACATGCGCCTGACCGGCACAGCTGATACCCTGGAGCATCAGGCTGTCGTCCGGGCACGCGTCGTCACAACCCCACTTTTCATGAGCACACAAACCGATGTTATCCGCTCCGGTGAGCCGTTTCGACTGCTCATCCATGCCGGTGAGGCTTCGCGGCCTGTCACCGATCTGGCAACTCTGAAGGTGACGGTGCGCACGGCCAATTCGCTTTATTTGCAGCACGCCGGCGATGATCCGCAGGCGATCCGCCTGGAAGACTTTGCCGGTGAGGCATTTGTCCTCAACTCCGACATCGCTGCTGACTCGGGGCATTTTCATATCAGCCTGCAAAAAAAGGCCGGCGCTGAACCGGTGAGTGGGTTCGGGCCGCTTTTCAGTCTGGAGTTTTCGACTGATTTCACCACGCCGGACAGCACGATGATCGATTTTGAACTGGTGCAGGTGCAGGCCCTGAACAGCCGCGGTGAGCCGCTGATTCTGACTCCCGAGCCGTATCAGGTCGTTATCCACGAAAAGCTCGATTTTTCACTGCAGGTGGAGCCGGAAGAGCGCCGGCTGATCGCGGGCGAGCGCACCTCTTTTGAAGTGCGGATGGCCACCAGCTATTCATTCAGCGATACCGTGGCCCTGAAGCTGGATTCGCCGGTGCCTGCAGGCATGAAGATTTTTTTTCTGCCGGAAAATATCCGTGCCGGCACAACGGCGCAGATGATGGTTTTCTCTGACAGCACGACTGTGCCCGGGCGCTATGAGCTCCGGCTGAGCGGCCGCAGCAGCCGGCAGCAGAAAAGCGCCGCCAGCTTTGTTGAAGTTTTGCCCTTTATCGATTTTGATCTCGTTCTCACACCGGATGCGCGCGAAATAGCCGGCAGCGGCGAGAGCCGTTTTCACGTTTCGGTCGAGAGTGAAAACACCCTGCGCCGGCCGGTCAGCCTGAGTCTCGAAACCACTGAACGGAGCCGCGTCCGCCTGTCGCTGGATCGTGAGCAGATTGGTCTCGACGAGGTCGCTGTGCTCAACGTGCAGGTTGATGAGGGTGCAGAGATGGAAAGTATCGGTTTTCGCGTGCTTGGGCGCAGCGAAAATGTCCTGCGTTTTGTCGATGGCCAGATCGTGATTTTACCGCCTCCTTCGCCGGTACGCCCAAATCCCTTCACGCCCAACGGCGATGGATTCAACGATGAGGTGATTTTCGATTTTGACCAACTGCGCAGCGGCCAGCAGGGACGCATCAGGATTTTTACCCTGGACGGCCGCAAAATTCATGATTTCTCCGGCCGGCTGAGCTGGGATGGGCGTGATGAGAATGGCCGCGATGTTAATCCCGGTGCCTATCTCTACATCGTTGAGGTCGGGCAGAAGGTGATTGCGCGCGGCGTAATAGGCCTGGCGCGGTGAATTGAGGAGGTCGGTTTCAGTCTTGATGGTAATCCCTGCTGAAAAGGTTCGGATGCACCGGATACTTTTGCAGGGCGTGATAAAAATATGAATAAGCCCTTAGTAAAAAAAGATAATAAGCGCACGGCCCTGTGGCTGCTTTTGGCTCTGCTCTGCAGCCCCATCTTCACGCCGGCAGCGCAGGCGCAGTACCTGTTCGGCATCAACCCGGCTGATCTCAGCCACCCCTATGTGGTGCTGGCTAACCCCGCGGCAGTGTCTGCCGGCGATGCCCGCGTTGTGGCAGGCTCGCGGATTTTACACTATGGATTTTTGCAGGGCAGCGCTCTCGGTTTGCAGCAGAACTATTTTCACACCGGTCTGCCCGCAGTGAAAAACAGCCGCATCGGCCTTGGGCTGACGGGTATCCGGACGACGGCACAAATCTGGAACCAGTACAGCCTGCGCACGATCGTATCTTTTTCCCTCAGCGAGGATATCTACATCGCTGTCAGCGCGGGCCTGCTGGCAAATGGGTTTGACCGCGATCGCTTCGAGCTGGTGGATGAACAGGATCCGGTTTTCGCCGGCAGCTCGATGCGCTACGCTTTTGATGCTGGGTTCGGCTTGTACTACCGTTATTCTGATCGGCTGGTGCTGGCTTTCGCCGGTGAGCAGCTCAACCGCCCTGATATCGCCCTCGGTCAGGGCAGCCTGCGGTTGCCGCCTGCGCTCAATGCCGGTTTCACGTATCAGCTCGGCTGGTGGCAGGTTGGCGCAGGCATGCGCTCTTTTGATGATGCGCTGCGGCCTTTTATCCAGATGAATGCTGGTGTGCAGGGTGTAGGCACGGTCTCTCTGCGCCTGGGAAGCGTAAACACGAGCCTGAGTACGACGCTGCACATATCCCGGCGCTGGAGCATGAACTATGATTTCACCCGCACTGTCAGCGATATCTCCACGTTCAGCGGCGGGACGCATGGCTTTACGCTGTCTTACCGTTTCGGAGAGACGGATTATGTGCTCTATGAGACGGTGCTGTCAACCGACTCGTTGCTGATTCGGGAAAAGCGTGTCGCGGTACAGGCTGATCAGGTTAAAACCGGTCAGAATTTTGCCGAGCATCTGGCGGCAGTGTACGCAGCTACGTATGAGGGCGAGGCAGACCAGGCTTTTTACCATTTCACACCTGGCGACAGCGCGGCCCCTCTGCCGCCGATCGATCTCGGGCCTTACATCGATAAATATGGCCAGTTGTTCGGCGAGCTGGCAAAACAGATGCAGGACCGCAGTGTTTCGTTGCGTCTGCTGATTCGTCGCGGCGAGGAAAGCGTGGCGCGTTCGATCTGTGATTATTTCGTTGCCACGCTCGGCGTGTCTCCGGAACAGATCGAATACGGCTATGCTTCGGTATTTACGCAACCGCAACTGACCGCCAAGAATACGCCGGTTGCAACGCGTGTGGATACTTCCGAGCAGCCGGAGCTTTCTGCGCCGGTGCTGGCAATCGCTATCTACCCGGTTGCACGGCAGAATTATGTTCGTTTTTCAAAAGTCCGTTCCTGGGCTGTGCGCATTCGCGACAGCAGGGGACGGCAGATTCGGGTTTTTCAGGGCCGCCATCCTGTACCGGATAAACTGGAATGGGACTGGCGTGATCAGCAGGGAGAGCTTGTCGGGGCAGGGAAGTATCGAATTGAACTGAGCTGGACAGACAGGGATGGCAGGGAACGCAACGCGCTACCAGGGCATGTTGTCGTCACCCGTGCTGTTCGGGATGTCAAGGTAAATGTGCAGAAGGAACTGCTTACACGGGCACAAAATCGGGCGAATCGCATCGATTTGAGGCTGGGGTTGAAGTAGGATGATGAAGAAAAAATCAGGGCACATTTTCGTGATTTTCTGTGCAGCTTTTCTGGCGGCGCTGTCTGGCTTTGCGCAGCCGCAGGGCCTTGTGATCACGGCCGGCAGCACAGGAGACGACCAGGGCAACAGCCTTGCCATCGACGGCGAGGGTAAAATTGTCGTTGCCGGACGGTTCAACAACACGTTTACCTTTGGTTCGAAGCAGGTGAGCAGTCTCGGCAGTTATGATATTTTTCTCGCCCGCCTCGACAGTACGGGTGAGCCGGAATGGCTGCGCACAGCGCGCGGTCCCGGCTCGGATCGCGCGTACGGCGTACTCATCGACGCGCGCAACCGGATTTATCTCACAGGTGCTACAGATAAAACCACGAATTTTGACGATGTATCCGTGGTGAGCACGGGGGGCAGCAACAACGATTTTTTTCTGGCTCAGTACGCCTCTGACGGCACACTGCAGTGGGTGCGCAATGCCGGCAGTGTGGGATTTGATCAGGGATATGATCTGGCCCTGCTGCCGGACGAGCAGGTGCTCGCTGCCGGCTGGTTTCACGGCACGGCTTATTTTGGCGATGATACCCTGCGCACACCGGGCACAGGCGACAGCGATGTTTTTGTGCTGAGATATTCACCCTCGGGCGAGCAAACCGGTGCCTGGCAGATTCACGGCACGGGCTCGGCGCGGGCCTACAGCATTGCCACAGACCGCTTCGGCAATGGCTATGTCACGGGTTTGTTCTCCGGCGAGTTGATCGCCGGGGCAGATACGCTGCACAGCAGAGGCAATGATGATATTTTTCTCGCCCGGCTTTCTCCTGCCGGCGAGTGGCTGTGGGTGCAGCAACTCGGTTCCCGTGGTCGTGACCAGGCTTTTGCCGTCGAGGTTGATCCAGAAGGGTTCCCGGTACTGGCCGGGTTGTTCAGCAACCGTATCAGCGCCGGGGAGGAGCAGCTTATCAGCCGTGGCGACACGGATATTCTGATCGTGAAATTTACTCCGGAGGGCGAGGTCTATCAGACCATAACCGCCGGCAGTGGTTCCTTCGAACGCGCCCAGGGCCTGGCGATTGCCCCCAACGGCGATATATTCGTTACAGGCGTGATGAGCAGCACAGCGAGCTTCGAGCCATTTCTCGCCAAAAGCCGCGGTGCTCTGGATATTTTTATCGCCAAATACAACCGCGGCGGGGAGTTGTACTGGGTGAAAACTGCCGGCAGCAGCGCCGATGACTGGGGCCACAGCGTTGCGGTCGATCCGCAGGGAAGGGCGTGGTTAGCGGGTCAGTTCCGCGAAACGGCGCGCTTTGGCGAGCATGGCATCACCAGTACCGGCAGCAACGATGTGCTCGTCGCCCGCGCTGATGATCCCCGGCTGTCCGGCATTCTCGCTCCGGATTTCAGAGAAAAAGTTTATGTCAACCAGGACTATTGGGTCGATATTCTCGTCGATTCGCTGGAGAATCTCAACGAGACGACGTTTTCTCTGACATACACAGCCGGTGAGTACATCACCGTGCCCGAACCCCTTAGGAAGAACGTCGTGCTCGGCCCCTTGCTCGAGGGTAAGGCGCGTTACAGCGTGCGACAGGACGAGCAGGCAGGGAAGTTGTATCTGACGATTGCACTCGAAGACACCACCGCCGGACTGCAGGGCAAAGGTATCCTGGCGCGGGTACGGTTTTCTTC
>WFTM01000257.1 GCA_015485525.1 Candidatus Zhuqueibacterota bacterium
CACCGGCGAGGACATAAGCACAGAGCGCAGCCGCGCCTCCCCACAGAATATAACCCAGGCCGGTACCAGCCAACCACTGCGGCTGTACAACCGCAAGCTGCCCTCCTTTTTCCAGAAAATAAAACACAAAGGTGCTGAAAAAGCCGGTGGCAGCAGCAGCCTTGACCTGAGTTTCTGTTGCGGTCTTTCTGAATATGGCCAGCATGGGGATGAAAACCGTGGTGGTCAAAATTCCGGAGGACAGGTAAAAAATGTCCCATAAGGACTCGGTGAACAGGGCATACACAAAAGCCATCATCACTGCCAGGGCCGAGGCAGCGCGGGCGATTTTCTGCATATCTTCAGGTGAGCGCTTCTCCTGCAATGCCGGCTCGATGATATCATAGGACAGCGACAGGGCAACGACATTGCTGCACGTATCGATGGTGGACATGGCGGCGGCGGCCAGACCGGTGCTCAGTCCCACGCTCAGCCACAGGGGTGCGTGATCCTGCATCAGCACAGCGATGATCGCGGCGCCATCCTGCAGACGTTCCGGGATGATGCCTGCGACCGGTGGATACAGATACAATGCCGCCAGACCGATGACGAGGGGCAGGGCTGTGAGAAAAATCAGAGAATTGAGAGCGGCGATGAGCACGCCTGTGCGTGCTGCCGGCACATCCTTAGCCGCCTGAAGGCGCAGCCAGACGTCGGTTTCAACCAGCCAGCCCGGAACATAGGCAAAAAACGTCATCGCGATCAGCACCGGACTCAGACTCCACAAGCTCATGGCCCCGGCATCGACATAAGCCGGCCGCTGGATGGAGGCAACAGAGCTGAAAAAGGAGCTGCCACCGCTTGCGACAACAGCGATCCCGGCGATGATCGCGATAAAAACCGCCACGAGCAGAAACTGCACTTTGTCTGTAGCGACCACTGCTGAGAACCCGCCCAGCCAGGAATATGCCGCCACGACCAGGGCGATAAGCAGCAGGATGAGAACGAACGGAGTCTCCAGCAGAGGCGCGAGGATGTGCGCAGCGGCATAGATTTCTGCACCACCCCAGACCAGAAAAACAAAGGCCAGCGGGACAGCGAGGAAAACCCGGGCACGGTTACTGAACCGGTGCGCGATCATCTCCGGCTGGGAAAACGAGGGCAACCTGCGAAACACCGGCACGAGGACATAAAAACCCACCATGGTCAAAAGCCAGGGGAGCGGCACGAGCCACAAGCCGGCGAGGCCGTACCAGTAAAACAACTGCACAGCATAGACGATCGACCAGCTCACCGACATGAAGCTGGCAGATATCGACAGCCCGGCCGCGGCACCAGAAAGCGACCGGCCTGCTGCCCAATAGTCGATATTTTCCTCCTGCACCGCTGCCGTGCGGCGAAACCCGCGCCAGCCGATGAACATGACCAGAGCAGAATAGGCGAGAAAGCCGAACCAGTAAAAATATTTTTCCATGATGATCCTGTCGCTGGGATATGGCCTGAAAATTTATAATTCGATTTTATGGGGGAAAACGCACTTTGGCCCTTTTCGCGTCGGGTTATCCATTTCAACCAGTTGCTCTCGTCATCCCGCGGGAGCAGTGCACAAGCGTAACGAGATACCGCCTGCCTGAAAGCCCGCACCCTCATTTCGAAATTCATCTAAAGCAACCTGAGCAACGAAAAGTAGCGCGTACACCGACATTTATGTCGCGCCCCTGCCATTCCTCCCAAAAACAGCCCGAAGAACGAAACGTATCGATCCACGCGACATGAATGTCGCGGTACACTCCGGGCAGCCCGGAAAGCTCAATAAATCATTTTTTACCCAACCAGGCAAGTACAACAAACCCGGGTGAACCAAAACGCTTGCTCATGTAAAGGGAATGCAATATATTGGCGTTTCGCGTTTATCCCGGCTTCCGCTCCATACCGCACCGGCCGGACGTCATTTTTGAACCGAACAAAAACGCCGAAAGCTACCATGAACCTCGCCCGTTACATGAGCACGGAAATGATCGACCTGTGGCTGCCACCGCCTGAAGAGCCGCCCGACAACCCGGAGCTCAATCTGGCCAAGTTCCACCAACGCCAGAAGGAGCGTTATCTGGATTTATTCGTCTCGTTGCTGGAGAACAGCGGCAAGGTTCTGCACCATCGCAAGCTGCATGCGGATTTTGTCAATCGCGAGCGCAAGGCCAGCACGGCACTGGAACGGGGCATCGCCATTCCTCACGTCCGCAGCCGCCACGTCCGCGAGGTGCTGATCGGTTTTGCCCGCTCCTTCGAGGGCATAGATTTCAACTCTCTGGATGACAACCCCTCACACCTGTTTTTCATCATCGCCTCGCCGAGCCAACTCAGCGATACGCATCTGAAAATTTACAAACAACTTATGACCATGTTCAGTTACAGCAGCACTTATGAAGAGCTGATGGAGATCAACAACCCGGGGGAGGTCATTCGCATCATCCGCCAGTTCGACTGAACAGCACGGATCTATTCACCTCAATGCAGCCGGACTGGCTGCATGCGTCAGGAATACCAGACATGCGCGAACAACTCAGAATTATCGGTCGCAAGCCTGTGCTCGAAGCCATGCAGGCAGGGCTGCCCCTGCAGACCATCTATATCGCTGCCGGCTCCAAAGACAATATGCCGGACAAACTGCTCAAAACAGCGGAGAAAGCCCGCATCCGTGTCAAATATCTCGACAAAAACGCTCTGCAGAGGATGGCCGGCGGCCAGAACCACCAGGGTATCATCGCTGAGATGCAGGCGATCGCTACCCTGGAAATCGATGAATTCCTGCGTTCTCTGGACATGAGCAAAGCGCCGGCAATAGCCATCCTCGATGGCATCGAAGATACGCGCAATCTTGGCGCGATCCTGCGGGTCGCTGATGGCGCCGGGCTGGCCGGAGTCATCATCCCGCGCAGGCGCAGCGCCAGCCTGACCCCCGGGGCGATCAAAACCAGCGCCGGCGCGGCGTTCCACATCCCGGTGGTCGAAGTCGCCAACCTGAACCGCGCCATGAAGCGTTTGCAGGATGAGGGCTTTTGGCTGATCGGGGCGGATATGCAGGGTGAAAAACGCATCTGGGAGCACGATCTGCGCGGGCCGGTTGGTTTCGTCCTCGGCCGCGAAGGCAAGGGCCTGCACCGGCTCATCCGGGAGAAGTGCGATTTCCTCGTTTCCATCCCCATGCTTGGCAAAGTGGATTCGCTCAACGTCGCCACTGCTGCGGCTGTGATGTTCTATGAGCTGGTGCGCCAGCGCTGCTCATGATTCGCGGGAATTTCGACTGTGCAGTGCGTGTTACTGACTGAGCCTGATGTTTCCACTCTTACTCGTTTCACGCGATGAGTTTTTCAGGCACAGATCAGCCGTTCACTTTTCGTCGGAAAGTCCATGCCCAAACCCATTGCCTTTGCTTTTGTCGTCGCAGCCCTGCTCGCACCCTGCGTGCCAGCCCATATCAGTGCGCAGCCCACAATACAACAGGACAGCACCCTCGCTGTTTTCATCGATCTTCTCTCGTCTGATAAATCCGTGCGCAAAGCGGCCTATGCCTGGTTGCAGGAGAACGGAACCGTTGCCCACGCACCCGCACTGCTCGATGTGCTCTATTTTCAAAAAAATCGTATCCCCAACGACTGGTTCCGGGTGATGAAACACCTGACCGGACGGCAGTTCAGCATGCAATGGCCACGCTGGATGCAGTGGCTGGGCAAACAGAACTTCACGCCCGTACCCGCCTATGCGCAATTCAAAGCTCTGCTCTATCGTTCCATCGATCCTGCCTTTGCTGTTTTTCTCAAACCCTCAGCACCATCGACGATCCGCAGAGATGAGATCGTCTGGGGTGGAGTCAAAAAAGACGGCATCCCGGCTCTGACTCTGCCGGTGCTGGTGCCGGCAGAACAGGCTGATTACCTCGACGACGAGAACCTCGTTTTCGGCCTCAGCCTCAACGGCGCTGCCCGCGCGTGGCCGATGAAAATTCTCAGTTGGCACGAAATGGTCAACGACACCGTCGGCGGTGAGGCGGTGAGCCTGGCTTACTGCACCCTGTGCGGGGCTGCCGTCGCCTACAAAACCACTACCGGCGGGCAAATTTTTACTTTTGGTTCTTCCGGCCTGCTTTACCGCAGCAACAAGCTGATGTACGACCACCAGACTAACACGTTGTGGTCCAGCCTGACAGGACGGCCTGTCTTCGGTCAACTGGTGCGGGAGAACATCACTCTCGAACGCCTGCCCGTGGTTACCAGTACCTGGGGAGAATGGCGCAAACGCCATCCGGACACACTGGTGCTGTCCGTAGCGACCGGCTTTGACCGCCCGTACAAAGGTGACCACGGCGCGTACCGCGCCTACTTTCTCAGCGGGCGCACCATGTTTCCCGTGCCCTGGCAGGACACGAGACTTTCAGCAAAAAACCGCATTTTCGGCATGATCATCGACGGCGTGCAAAAAGCCTGGCCGCTGAAATGGCTGCGCGGGAAACGACTCTTGAATGACCGGATCGGCAGCCGCCCGGTGTTGCTGCTTACCGGGCCGCACGGACACAGCGTGCGCGCGTATGAACGCAGCGGTGTGCACTTCAGCGAGATCATCTCGGACAACGAGATCATCGACAGCGAGGGGAACATCTGGCTGGTGAGGGAGAAAACTCTGCAACGGAAGTCCGGCAGCCAAAGCCTTGCGCGTCTGCCCGGTCACATTGCCTTCTGGTTCGGCTGGTATGCCTTTTTCCCGGAAACCCAGCTCTGGGAAAAGTAACCCGCGCTATTGGCCCGCGCTGTTTCGTTTGACAAACATCGGCGAGTTTGGTATCTATCCCCAAAAACAGAACGCCTTTCACCCACCGGATAGACCCATGCCTTTCAGACGCATCGCTTCTCTGCGCGACCTCGACGCTCTGCGAGCATACTGCCGCGAGCTGGGCATTTCTCTGCCAACCGAACCTCTGACACCGGCCGCGCTTTCACGCCTTGCCCAACTCCTTCCCCTGAGCGCCGAACTGACAGCAGGCAACCGCTTTGCCGTCTTGCCCATGGAAGGCTGGGATGGCACCAGAGAGGGCAAGCCCAGCGACCTGACACAGCGGCGCTGGCAACGGTTCGGGCGCAGCGGCGCCAAACTGATATGGGGTGGAGAAGCCGTGGCCGTGCGCCACGATGGCCGCGCCAATCCAAACCAGCTGTTGATCTCTCCAGCCAATCTGGATGGTTTGCACAGGCTGCGCCGGATTCTGTTGCAGGAACACGCAGACCATTTTGGCACAAGCGATGATGTCATCACCGGCTTGCAGCTCACGCACTCCGGCCGCTTTTCCAGGCCGAACCGGGCAGACCGGCCCGAGCCCATCGTTCTCTTCCATAACCCTGAAACTGATCGGCGTCTCGGCAAAGGCGTGCGCATGATCCTGCTCAGCGATGATGACATCAAAAAGCTCAGCGATGATTTCATCGCCGCAGCCGTGCTGGCGCAGAAAGCAGGCTACCATTTTGTTGATATCAAAATGTGCCACGGCTACCTCGGACACGACTTCCTCAACGCCGTTTCCCGGCCGGGTGAATACGGCGGCAGTTTGGAAAACAGAACCCGCTTCCTGCGCCGGATCGCCGCCGGAATACGGGCCTGTGCACCGGGGCTGGAGATCGGTGTCCGGCTGAGCGCTTTCGACTTCATCCCTTTTCACGCCGGAGAAAACGGCCTTGGCGTGCCCGATGCGTCTGCCGCACACCTCCCCTTCGGTTGCGACAGCAGTGGAACGGGCGTGGCGCTGGAGCAGCCCTCGGCCTTTCTCTCCATTCTCGAAGAGATCGGCATCCGGCTGGTCTGCATATCTGCCGGCACACCCTACACTACGCCGCATCTGCTGCGCCCGGCGCTCTTTCCTCCCAGCGACGGCTATGCACCACCCGAAGACCCCCTCGCCGGCGTCGCCCGCCTGATCCGGGTCACAGCCGAGCTCAAACGCCGTCATCCCGGCCTGGTCTTCGTCGGCAGCGGATACAGCTATCTGCAGGAATTCATCCCCCATGTCGCTGCTGCTGTTCTTGCCGCCGGCGGTGCTGACAGCATCGGGCTTGGGCGCATGATGCTCAGCTATCCCAACTTTATCGCAGATGTCCTTGCGGGCAAACCTTTGCAACGCAAACGCATCTGCCGTACCTTCAGCGACTGTACTACTGCGCCGCGCAATGGCTTTGCTTCCGGATGCTATCCCCTCGACCCGTTTTACAGCAAGCGCCCGGAAGCAGACCGCATCCGGCAGCTGCGTCCGCGCCTGCCACGCCCATGAGCGCTCCTTGCGCATGGATTTGCGAATAATCCCTTGCAAGTGGCGAAAAATCCTGTTTATTATTTCTGATCCGGCAAATGTAAAGCCCGGGCTCACCCTCAAATCGGGTGGGTGTGGCCGTGATGAAAAAGTACAGCCAAACTCGGGATCAGACGTTCGTAGTGCACGATTTATCGTGCCCGCAAGACGCCCATTTTAACTAAAAAACTCTGCGCACTCCGCGGCTGCGCGAGAGATAAAAAGCTATATCGCCACACCTCTGCACGAAACAAAATTTTTCACCTATCCCGACACCCTCACGTGCAGCGCTAAATTATGAATTAATCCGGCTGATCACAGGATGCGATTTCAGTTTTCAACTGATCTGCCGAAAACCGGAACGTTTCTCATGGGGCGTTTTTGGCCTCCCACACTGGCAAACGTTGGACACAACTGATGGCAAAGCACATGAACAATGAAAATGGTAAAAATGGCGGCACGTACATTCAGCGCACCAGAGACTGGGCAGTCCGCAATATGGTTTCCCTCTATCTTGAGGCGGTTGAGACCTTTCGCGAGCACTATCAATCCCATCCCGACAAGCGTAAAATTTCCCACAAGGGGCTGAGTACGGTTTGCGACATGCTGTTCTATCTCAAGGATCAGCAGGAGATCATCTATGAGCCTGTTGCTGGAACCTCTGGTGCGAAGAAGAAAGTTGACCACAGCCACAAGCTGGCGCCGAATCCGGCAGAGACGCGCTTTATCGTCAATGTCGGGCTGCTTTTTCACATGGTTTTGATCGCCAGAGAGATGAAATTTATCCACCAGCACTACGACGATGCGGCCGCACCGCGCCAGGAGATCGGCAAAGACCTGGAAATGAGCCTCGAAAAGGTAGAGAGGCTGTTCACCGAGGGTGTGGATATTCTCATCGACTTCGCGCGCGTGCACTCCAACAATGTCATGTTGCTGGCCTTTCTGATTCAAAACGCGACGCGAATGAACAAAGCCATCGGCATCCGCGGGCCGGAGCTGATCCGGCTGGTCATCGGCAGGAAGAACCTGGAGGGGACATATTTTCTCGCCGGTAAATATTTTCTCGAAAGCGGCTGGTATGATGACGCACGCCGGATGTTTACCAAAGTGCTGCGCAAGAACCCGAAAAATGCTGATGCCCTTGCCCTGCTCAATGAAGTCAACCTTCGCTCCGCCGGCCAGGCTGCCTGAAGCAACAACAGCCATCCTGATTTCTGCTTATCGGCACAAAAAAAGCCGGACAGGCTGGTATCTCCTGTCCGGCAAAATCTTTTCTGCTCATCTTGATGGCGCACTATCCGGTATCAGATAATCCCCAACTCCTTACCCACCTTGGCAAATGCCTCTGCCGCGAAACGGATATCCTCTTCTGAGTGAGTGGCGCTGTTCATCACGCGGATGCGCTCGGTCCCGCGGGGAACAGTCGGGAAGCTGATCGCCATGGCAAAGATGCCGTTTTCAAACAGAGCTTTGCTGAAGGCAACCGCCTTGGCTGCGTCACGGATGAGCACCGGCGTGATCGGTGTCTGAGTCTGGCCGGTATCAAACCCCAGTGCGGTGAGTTTGCTGCGAAACAGTTCAGCATTGCGCCAGAGCTTCTGCACCAGCTCATCGGATTCGAGCAGGATATCCACAGCCGCGATACAGGCCGCCACATCAGGTGGCGTCACGGCGCTGGAGAAGAGAAACGGCCGTGCCCGCTGGCGCAGGTATTCGACGATCCTGGCCTTACCCGCAACATAGCCACCGACAACGCCAAAGGCCTTGCTCATGGTGCCTACTTCGATATCGATCTTATCGTGTACCCCGAAATGGTGACTGACACCGCGGCCGCCTTCGCCGAGAACACCCTCACCATGGGCATCATCGGTCATGGTCAGCGCCTCATGCCTGGCTGCCACTTTTATGATTTCATCCACAGGCGCGATATCGCCATCCATCGAAAAAACACCATCCGTGATGATCAGCTTGCGGCGGGCGCTGTTGTACTCGCGCAGCTTGGCGTCCAGGTCTGCCGGATCGTTGTGCTTGTAGCGCACAGTCTTTGCTTTCGAAAGCCGGCAGCCGTCGATGATACTGGCATGGTTGAGCTCATCGGAAAAAATCACGTCCTCAGCACCGGTCAGAGTCGGAATTACTGCCTGATTGGCGACAAAGCCGGACTGAAAGGAGATCGCAGCCTCGACGTTTTTAAACCGCGCCAGTTTTTCCTCCAGCTCCAGGTGCAGGCTCATGGTTCCCGCAATGGAGCGCACAGCTCCTGGCCCGACACCGTATTGTTCGATCGCCCGCGTCGCCGCTTCTTTCAGGCGTGGGTGATTTGCAAAGCCAAGATAATTATTCGCGCACATATTCAGTACCCGCTTGCCATCGACGACGATCCAGGCATCCATCGGTGACTCAATCGTGCGAATCGTGTTGTATAAATTCTGCTCCTTCAGGTCCTGCAGCAGCTCATCGACAAAATCCAGCTTGGCCATGAAATGCCTCCTGTTCTCATATATTTGACGTCATTTGCTGAAAATCTCTCGCCCGTGCGCATATCGATCCGCACAGCTCAGGGAAACAGGCAAAAATTCTGTTGGCGCCCGAGTACCGGTGATCGCGTAAGATAGCAAAATTGGCTTATATCGCAAAAGGAAAGTTGCTGAAAATCCCACCCATTCCATCGCTTACAATCGCTTCCAGCGGGGGCTTTAATGTACAAGAATCAGCGCTCTGCGAGAGATGAAAATACCTGACCACAGCAGATTCTGTGAATTTCTGAACCTTCCAGATTATAACCGCAGCTCACCACCGAGGACATAATTTCGCCCCGGTGCGTTGAAGCCGCTCAGAAATTCGCGATAGTTGCGATCGAAAATATTCATCACTGCAAGGCGCAGAACCGAATTCTCCGAGAGAAGCACTTCTGTTCGAAAATTCACGGTAAACCATCCCGGCGTGCCCCCCTCCGGGATACGCAAATCGAGTTTGTCTTCCGGGGCCAGGCGTTCCTGCGCCGCTGCAAAACGGCTGTTGATTTCACTGCGAACACGGGGCGTCCGCCAGCGCAGGCCAACGACGCCTGCCAACGGCGGTATCGCCGGCAACGGCTCGTTTGTGATGAGATTTTCACCCCGTGCAAAACTCAGGTTACTGAACAGAACGATTCCGTCACCCGGGTTATATTCCCCCCCAAACTCAAAACCAGAGATCACGCCCCGTCCAAGGTTGGCTGTATGAAAAACCGCAAGCGTATCCCCACCATCCACGAGATAGGGTAACCCCTGATATGTCGCCGGCTCGCGCAGCAGTAAATTCGACAACCGGCTGCGGAAAACCACAGCCGTCAGGCGAGCGCGCTCGTGCACGAACTTGAAACCGCCTTCCACGCTCAAAACCGTTTCCGGCTGCAAATTCGGATTGGGGACTTCGTAAAAGCTGTCCCCCTTGCCCGGCCCCAGTTTGACTGCATCA
>WFTM01000258.1 GCA_015485525.1 Candidatus Zhuqueibacterota bacterium
CCTCTTTCGAATAGCGCAAGCGCAATGTTTTCAAATTCGTGCATTCGCGTGCGCTCTGGTAAACCGGGCAAGCGCGGCAATCCGCTTCGCGGCAGCCTCCCGGCAGTTCTGACTTGATGTGCCAGCAGGGTTTGATCGAGCTGAGATACGCGGGACAGCCCCTGCGCTCTTCTGCTGTGCACGGTTTGATATCCCAGCACGGGATGAGCGCCAGAAGACGGCGTATGCCCTCGATATTCAGGCTCTGTTCCTTGATCAGGCGTCTGATGCAGTCCAGCCAGTGCAGGTCAGATTCGCTGTACAGTCGCTGGCCCGTGGCTGTTTTGTGCGTGAGCACAAGCCCTTCACGCTCATACATCCGGATCGTTTCAACCGCTGTGCCCAGCCTTTTGGCCGCTTCGCCGATTTTCAGCATGTTGGTCGTTTTATCGGGCATCGTACCTGATTCGCGGGATGTTCTGTATTTTGAAAAACTGTATTTTGAAATACAGAAAAGCAAGATGCAGGCCAAAAGAGGAAGAGAGTATCAGCAGGTCGGAAGGTAGGATGTCTTGTTGGCAGGCTGGGTGAGGTTTCCCGATATTGAGAAAATTGTGGCTCTTTTTTCCTGATTCAAAGAATTCTCCACTCATCTCCATCTCGTCACACCGCTCCTTCGGTGTGACGCCAGGTTGCCGCTCCCGCGGCCGGGCACAGACGTAACGAGATGTCGCTTGACTCGCAAGTCAGCACTCTACTACCATGGGGGTTTCGGTAGTTCGGCTTTTTGGCGCGCTGAAGCGCGCACTACGAACGGGTCTCGTCACACCGCTCCTGCCGCCCCGTATTTATGACCAGCAATGCCAAAGAGACATGCGGTTAATGCTGAATTTTCAGATTATGGAAGAATGTCTGGAAGTTTGCGGGATAACCGTCATTTCTGCATTGACAGTGTCGGATATTAATTCTAAATTGCAGCTTATTTTTACTAGTGCCGCCGGAGAATGCCTGGTTCTGGTGGTCTTCCTTCCTGCAACAGGCTGTGTACAGTACCAGAGATGCCAATTCACCAAGGTTTTCTGAACAATCTCATTTCATTCTGAATGATTCCGACGTGCTCACTTCAGGTTTGGACTTCGGGATCATACTCTCTAAACGGACGGAGGAGTTTTATTATGCCCGCTTCCGGCTACCAAAGAATACTGTCTTCTGTACTCTTTCTCATGTTCATCTCCCTTACTTCGGCGATGGCGAACACAGGGAAGATTGCAGGACGCGTTACGGACAAGGCAACCGGCGAGCCCCTTCCCGGTGTCAATGTGATCGTCGAAGGGACGAACCTCGGTGCAGCCACAGATATCAACGGGGAGTACACGATCTTAAACCTGCCCCCGGGAACATATACGCTACGGGCCTCATTTATCGGTTATTCAACCGTGCGGGTGCAAAATCTGCGTGTCAGCATCAGTCGTACGACACGTCAGGATTTTGTCCTGGCAGAGGAAGTGATCGAAGGCGAGGAAGTCGTCGTCGTGGCCGAGCGCCCGATGGTGCAGAAAGACCTGACCTCTTCGCAGAAGATCACCACTGCTGAGGAAATCAACGAGCTGCCGGTGCTCACGTTCAGCGGAGTCGTCGAAACACAGTCCGGCGTCAACCGCGGGCCGGATGGCCAGCTGCACATTCGCGGTGGCCGCTCCGACGAGATCGGCTACTACATCGACGGAGTCTCGGTCTCCAACCCCTTCTTTACCAACTCGCTGGCCATCAACGTATCCAACAAGGCGCTTGAAGAACTGCGCGTCGTCAGCGGGGCTTTTAACGCCGAGTATGGCAACGCCATGAGCGGTATCATCAATATCCAGATCAAAGAAGGCGGTGATAAGCTGAGTGGCAGTATCTCGGCCTATTCCGGTGATTATATTTCCGATGCCACGGATATCTTTCCGAATATCGATGCTGTCGATCCTTTGGCCCGCAACATCACCGAAGGTACGCTCAACGGCCCGGTGCCTTTTTTCAACAACAAGCTGACCTTTAACGTCAGCGGCAGGCTGAGCAACAACGAAGGCTATCTCTACGGCATCCGGGAACACCTTCCGGGCGACTCTGCAAACTTCCGCTCCATCGATCCTGCGGAGTACTACTGGGAAATGAACGGTGACAGCGCCTTTGTTCCGATGAACAACAGCCAGAGCATCAATCTGCTGGCCAAGCTTACCTACAGGCTGACGCCGACCATGAAAGTCTCCACCCAGTTGCTCAACACCCAGGGAACCTCAAAGAGCTATAATCACAGCTATAAATTTGTCCCTGACGCCATCCCGACACGGCGCAGCAATAACAATAACTACTCGATAAAATTCAACCACGCCTTCAAGAAGAGCTTCTACGAAGCCAATTTCTTTTACTCGACCACGGATTTTAAGTCTTACGTCTTTGAAGACCCGGAAGACCCGCGCTATGTCTCCACCACCAAAGCCGATCCACCGCCTTTTACCGGTACGTTTCAGTTTGGTGGCATGAGTATGGGGCACACCTACCGCAAGTCGGAGTCTATCGGATTGAAGGCTGATTACACTAATCAGATCAATGCCCGGCATGAGTTCAAGACCGGTATTAACTATCGCCGGGATAACCTGCGTGAGCGGAACTTTATCGTGCTGTATGATAATTTTCTCTATCCGCGGCCGACGGTGCTGGGTGAAAACGAGTCGCCGGCGCATACCTACTATGATAAGCAGGCAACCTTCTTTTCAGCGTATGCGCAGGACAAGATCGAGTACAACGACATGATCATCAATGCCGGCCTGCGTTATGATTATTTCAATCCGAATGCTCAATATTTTAAAAATTTGCTCAAACCTGACAGCGAAGACCCGGCTGATTTTGCCCAGGCAGAGCCGAAGATCAACTGGTCTCCCCGTCTGGGTGTGGCCTTCCCCATCACCGATCGCGGGATTCTGCACTTTTCCTATGGGCACTTCTATCAGATGCCCCAGCTTCGTCGCCTGTACCGGGCCAATCTCTTCGGTGCCGGGCAGACGCCGACAGTCGGTTATGCCAACCTGAAGCCGCAAAAGACGGTCAACTATGAGTTTGGCCTGCAGCAGCAGTTCACCGATGTTATCGCCCTCGAGGCAACGGTGTTCTACAAGGATATCCGAGACCTGCTGGCGCTGCAGACCATCCGCTACGAGTCGGAAAAGTTCGGACCTTCGACCTACAATGTCTATCTGAATAAGGATTATGGCACGGTAAAAGGGTTTACCATGAGCCTGACCAAACGCTATGATCCGGCCTCGAAACTGTCCGCCAATGTCGATTACACCTACCAGCAGGCGCGCGGCAACGATGTGCGCAGTGGCGCGTTCTTTTTCAGCGCCATAAGTGGAATTGTGGAAGAAAAGCGGATCGTGCCGCTGAACTGGGATCAGACCCACCTGCTCAACACCACGGTCAGCCTGAGCGATCCCGGCAACTGGGGGCTGAGCCTGATCGCCAAGATCAGCAGCGGTTGGCCTTACACGCCCTACATCCCGGACGCGAATTATATTCCCCGTGCGAACAGCGGCCGCAAGCCCTGGCAGCAGACTGTGGATGTGCGCTTTTTCAAAAATATCCACGTGTCCGGATATGATTTCGTCTTTTTCCTGCAGGTTTTCAACCTGTTCGACCGCAGGAATGAGCGTTTTGTCTTCGACGATACAGGGCGGGCGGGATATACCTTTGCGAACCGCGAAACCCAGGAAACTGAGCTGTTCCGCAGCTTTTATGGCCAGCCGGGCATCCATACATGGAGTGAGTTCCAGGTGCGGCCGCAGTACTACAGCCCACCGCGCATGGTGCAGGCTGGTTTGACGTTGGAATTTTAATCTGAAAAATTCATCGATTCGGAGCATCGATGGCTTGTATCGTTGACGATCAAATGACTTCATCAGCCTGACTCTCCGAAAAGAGATTTTTCAGCTATGCTGTGTTTCCCATGCACGGAGCTATGATAAATCCGGATTAACTGTGTGCATGGCTACAGAACATTTTTCTTACTGAACGATACGCGTAAATCAGAGAGGCAATAAATGAGTGTACTTTTGAATCACCTCAGGCGTCTTTCACTGCTCTGGCTTGTCATCGCCGCGGCTATGTTGTTTGGCGGCACGGCCCTGGCACAGAACTCTCCGAAAAAGGGGTCCCTGCAGTGGTACAAAGAAGGCCCGAAGAAGGATTGGTCCGAATCAGACTACAGGGCCTATTATGACTGGCGCGAGAAAGTCCACGGTCTGCAAAAACAGGCTGACAAGGATAATCAGATTCTGCGTCGTCAGAAAGCGATCATCAATGGCAACAAGATCACCACGGAAATCTGGAATTATGGTTCGATATCGCGGCCCGGAAACAGGGTGACGGATATCGTCTGGGAAGGCCTGGGCTATGGTTACGAGTTTGCCCCCTTTATTGTGGCTGAGGTCCCGGTGACGCCACGGAGCCACCGGGATGCGTATATCAAAACCGATGAAAACGGCAACCCTGTTATCGATGCCAACGGTGATACGGTCTGGGCTGCGATCGTCATCAGCGACGGGCTGATTTCGAATGGTGGTGAAACCTCGCCGGACAGCCGTGAATTCTGGGGCTGGGAGCCGCTGGCATACAGCGATGATGGTGTCGTGCCCTACGGCGATCCGGACAGCGATCAGATTCCGACCTCCAATGATATCGACCGGGACGGCGACGGCAAGCCGGATAGCTGGCCAGAGGGGTGGTATAATCCCAACCTCAAGCGCTATGTCTGGCCCGGTGCGTTGCGCCAGGGAGCCAGTAACGCAGACCTGGAAGCGTTCTTTGTCGTCGATGACCGCAACAACAAGGAGTTCGAGTACTATCCGTTCATCAACGATTCCACTCGACGCGGCCTGGGGATCCAGATCGAATGCCGCTATTATCAGTGGGCCAACCCCCTGGCCGAGGACATCATTTTTCTGATCTATCGCGTTACCAACAAGAGCGACAAGGACCTCGATAAAGTGTATTTCGGTATGTGGGGCGATCCGCACATCGGCGGGCCGAGTGACTGGCCGGATGACCTCTCCTTTTTCGAGAAGGACTCGCTCAACATGGTCTATGCCTGGGATGAGAACGGCAAGAGCGTCGATAACCCGGCGATCATTCCCGGATATTTCGGTTATAAATTTCTCGAAAGCCCGGGCAACCCTTTTGACGGTATCGATAACGATAATGACGGCATGATCGACGAAAGCCAGGAAAACGGCATCGACGACGATGGCGACTGGGACCCGGAGAAAGATGATGTCGGTGTCGATGGTATTCCCAACACCGGAGACTATGGCGAAAACGACGGTATGCCCACAGCCGGCGATCTCTTCGATATCCGCAAGCCGGGCGAGCCGAACTTTGAGTGGACCGATCTCGATGAGTCGGATCAGATCGGACTGACCAGTTTTGCCTCGCCTCCTTTTGGCGGCCAGAACGTCATCCGCAATGACGATTTTATTTTCCGTAACTATCTCACGCCAGGGAAATTCGATACGGCAAACTCCACGGTTGCCGGTGATAATATCTTTCTCTATGGCTCCGGGCCGATCACCCTGAAAAAAGGCGAGAGCCGTCGCTTTTCTATCGCACTGCTCGTCGGGCAGGATTTCGACGACCTCACTCTGAACGCCATCACGGCTCAGGATATCTACGAGATCAACTATCAGTTTGCCAAACCCCCGGAAAAGCCCAATGTTACCGCTGTTCCGGGTGATCGCAAGGTGACGCTATACTGGGATAATATTGCTGAGAGCTCCTATGATCCCGTATCTGAAGAAAATGATTTCGAGGGGTATGTGATCTACCGCAGTACGGACCCGAACTTTGCCGATCAGCAACTCATCACCGATGCCAACGGCACCCGTTTTCTGTTCGAGCCGCTGAAGACGGTCAACGGGGCTCCGGCACGGTTTGACCTGATCAACGAATATTCCGGGCTGAGCAAAACCATCTACCCGGGACGGGGCACGGCCTACAACCTCGGCAGCAATACCGGTTTGCGCCACTCTTTCGTGGATTCCAACAATGTGATCAACGGCCAGACCTATTACTATGCGGTCGTCTCCTATGATCATGGAAGTGATGAGCTGGGCATTCCGCCGACCGAGAGCTCGAAAACGATCACGGTTAACCCTGAGACCAACGAGGTGATTCTCGACGTCAATACAGCCGCGGTCATCCCGCGCGTTCCTGCCGCAGGTTTTGTGCAGGGGCAAGTTCGCGATAACGCCGTCGTACACGAGGCAGGCGTTGCCACCGGCTCGCTGCGGATCGATGTGATCGACCCGGGCCGGCTCGAGGAAGACAACCGTTTTGAGATCACCTTCAAGGAGAACCCGACGCGCTACACTGTGGAGGATGTTTCGCCGGTGACGGTTGAAATCCCTGCCCGTGTCGGCCAGTTCGTCAGCTTGCCGAACAAGCCAATCAATGCTGAAACATTTACTTTGAGCAGCAAGAGCTCTGGACAGGTTTTCGAGGCTGGAACCGACTATGTGCTGGCAGCTTCCGATGGGCAGGTGGAAATACTCTCCGGCGGCGCGATTGTGGATGGTGAGCGTTTGCTGGCGACCTACCAGTACTACCCGGTTTTCGAGAGCGAGCTGATCAACAATGAAGAAGGCAATCCGATCTTCGACGGCATGACTATTTATGTGCAGGATCAGGAGCTCGACCTCGATGTCGAAGGCACGACATGGGCCACGGGCAGCCAGTCTAACTGGGAGATACAGGTAAAGCCGTTTAACAACCTGTCGCGCAACCGTTATCCGGCGGACTATGAAATCCGCTTTTCCAACTCCCTTGTCGATAGCAGCAGCCGCAAGAATTTCGGTTATATCAAAACCAATTTTCAGGTGTTTGATGTCACACCCGGCCGGGTGCCGCAGCGTGTGCCCATCTATGTGCTGGAACGCAGTGCCACGCGTGACAGCCTGTGGTCGCCGGGTGAGCGGGTGATCATTTTGACAAATGACGAGAGACCGAAATTCACCTGGGAATTTACCTTTAACGAGCCGGGAGACGGCACCTCCATTGCCCCGGGTGAAGGTGATGTGCATTACATCAAGACGATCCGGCCTTTCTCTGCTGAGGACAAATATTCCTTTGTCACTACGGCGTCCAAAATCGAAACGGCATTGGCCTCGAGTCAGCTGGACAAGATCAGCGTTGTGCCTAACCCCTATGTGGTGACCAATGTGATCGAACCCATCGACCGGCAGAATCCCTTTGATCGCGGCGCCCGGCGGTTGTATTTCAACCATTTGCCGAAAAAGTGTACGATTCGCATCTACACCGTCAGTGGCGAGCTTGTGGATACGATTGAGCATGACTCGACCATCGATGACGGCAAAGCCTTCTGGAAGCTGACCACAAAAGATAATTTCCCCATTGCGTACGGCGTGTACATCTACCATGTCGATGCCGGAGCACTGGGCGAAAAAGTCGGTCGCTTCGCTGTCATCAAATAAGAAGTCGTTCAATCAAGCTAATGCTAACAAGACTTTTGAGTCGATTCAGGAGACGTAAAACGATGAGAATAAAACAAATCACAGGCTGTCTGCTCGTGCTCATGTGGGTTGGTTCTGCCAGCGCACAGATCGAAAATGAGCAGACCATCACCAAGACGGGGACGACCTCTGCCCAGTTCCTGAAAATCGGTGTGGATGCGCGCGGTTCATCCATGGGCAGCGCTTTTGTTGCAGCAGAAGGGGATATTTCCTCGATGTTCTGGAACCCGGCCGGGCTCGGGCACCTGCGCGGCATGGAAACCGTTTTCGTACACAACCAGTGGCTGGCGGATATCAACTTCAACTATGCTGCCTTTGCCTTTAATATGGGCAGTGCCGGTGTGCTCGGCTTCAGCCTCACCAGCCTGATGGTGCCGGATGATGTCGTGCGTACGGTGGAGAACCCCGAAGGAACCGGCGAGCTGTTCAGCGCCAGTGACCTCGCTCTGCAGATGACCTATGCCCGCCGTTTGACAGACAAGTTCTCCATCGGTGGCAGTATTAAATACATCCAGCAGACGATCTGGCATTCGCGGGCCAATGCCGTAGCTGTGGATATCGGCGCGCTGTTCACGACACCATTCAAGGGCATCCGTCTCGGCGCCAGCCTGAGCAATTTCGGCAACGATATGCGCATGAACGGCCGCGACCTGCGCTTCAGCCAGGACCCGGATCCGAACAATCAGGGTAATGTCGAATTCGTCAATGCCCTTTATGAAACCGATGCGTTTCCGCTGCCACTGCTTTTCCGGGTGGGTATCGCCGGCGAGCTGACGAAGACCGATCAGATGCGCATCACGTACGCCATCGATGCGATCAACCCCAATGATAACCGTGAGAGCATCAACGCCGGGCTGGAGTTCGTGTTCAGCGAGCTGCTGTATGTGCGCACCGGTTATGCCAGTGCCTTCCAGGGCGACAGAGAAGAAGGGCTGACGTACGGCGGCGGTTTGCATTACCGGGTCAGGGGAAGCTCGGCTAAGATCAAAATCGATTTTGCGCGTGCCAGGTTCAACCGGCTCAGTAATGTCAACCGATTTGCCATCGGTATCAGCTTCTGAACCCAGGCTGCACACAGTCATTTGAAAATTCAATCCCCGCCCGGGTCTGAGGACCAGTGCGGGGATTTTTTTTCATGCTCAACCTTGCGAAGGTTTAAAACCTTCGCAAGGTTGAAGGTTGAGCACAAAAACACAGGAACACTCTATGAACACCATCGAAAAAGCCCGGGAAAAACTCTCAGAAGTCTTCGGCTTTTCCGAGTTCCGGCCCGGTCAGAAGGCGATTCTTGAGGCGGTTCTGGCCGGTGAGGATGTGCTGGCGATCATGCCGACCGGCGGCGGGAAATCCCTGTGTTACCAGCTCCCGGCTCTGCTCACTGAGGGCGTGACCGTTGTGGTGTCACCGCTGATTTCACTGATGAAAGACCAGGTCGATTCCCTCGTGGCCCTTGGTGTTCCGGCGACGTTCATCAACTCCAGCCTTGGTGAGAACGAGATGCAGAACAGGCTGGCTGCGCTTTCGGCGGCCGAGTACAGGCTGGTTTTCGTGGCACCGGAGCGTTTTGCCTCCACGCGCTTCATGGACCGTTTGTCAGCCTTGCAGGTATCGCTTTTTGCGGTCGATGAAGCGCACTGCATCTCCCAGTGGGGGCACGATTTCCGTCCGGCATACACCCGGCTGCGCCGCGTGCGCGAACGCCTCGCCGGCGTGCAGACCATCGCCCTGACGGCGACCGCGACCCGCCGGGTACAGCAGGATATTCTCACGCAGCTCGGCATGGAGCAGGCACAGGTTTTTATCGCCGGTTTCGACCGCCCGAACCTGTTTCTCAAAGTCGATCGGATTCAGGATCGCATGGAAGGGGTGATCAATTATATTCAACAACAACAGGGCATGGGCATCGTCTATGCCGGTACGCGCAAAAATGTCGAGCAGGTGAGCGAATCCCTGAAAATGGCTGGTATCGCCGCATTGCCGTACCATGCCGGGCTGGCTGACGCGGTACGCAAAAAAGTGCAGGATGATTTCATCCACGAGCGCACGCGCGTGATCGTGGCGACCAACGCCTTTGGCATGGGCATCGACAAGCCGAACATCCGCTTTGTGTTGCATTTTCAGATGCCGGGTTCGATCGAGGCCTATTACCAGGAGGCCGGGCGTGCCGGCCGCGATGGCGACCCTGCGGACTGCATCCTGTTTTACAGCCCGGAAGATCGTTTCCTGCGCGAGCGGCTGATCGAGCTCAGCAACCCCGGGCTGGATATCGTGCTGGAAACCTGGGCACAGCTCGAGGCCCTGCGTGAAGACGCCATCTCGCCGATCGCGGTCACCGCTGAGGAGCTGGCTTTTCGTTTTGATAACGAGGTGCACCCGCGTTTTATCGAGTCAGCGCTGAAGTTTCTGGTTCAGACCGGATATCTCGCCTATATCACCGGTTCCCGTCAGGAGCTTTTGCTCGGCCGTCCGGCTGAGGGCAGCGCCGAAGCCCTGCCCGGCGAGGCGGATTTTATCGAGCAGCTCACCAGCCTGTTCGATGCGCAGGCGCAGTGGATTCGAACCAGCAGCAGTGAGCTGGCCGCCCGGTTTGAAACCGAGCCGAGGCGCATCGCGGCGCTGCTGCTTGCACTGCAACAAAAAGGCCTGTGCCAGGTACACGGCCCGTTTGAGCGGCGCGGATATATTTTATTGAAAAAGGCTGCACCCGCTACATGGAAACGCCACTTGCAGGAGCGCCGCTCAGAGGCCATGAGCCGGCTCGACGATATGGTGAACTATTGCCAGGCCAGTGATTGCCGGCATGCGTTTTTCGTGCGCTATTTCGGCGAGCAGGTGGTACACGAAAGCTGCGAAGCCTGTGATAACTGCACGCGCGAGCTCATCGCCTCCAGGGAAAATACTGTGCTGGCGCAGAAGGTGCTCAGTTGTGTGGTGCGCATGCGGGAAAATTTCGGTATCACGGCAGTGGCCGAGGTGCTGCACGGCAGCCGCAGCAAGCGGGCATTGCGCTTTCGCCAGTTGCCGACTTACGGCCTGCTCTCCGGCACCGGACTGGATACCCTCAAACAACACATACGAGCTATCCAGTCGGCAGGGTATCTCATGCTGACGCCGGGTGAGTATCCGGTGCTGAAAGTAACCGAAAAGGGTTGGCAGGTGCTGCGCGGCCAGGCAGAAGCCCACTTGCCCAAACTCAGCGAGGAGAAAAAACGCCGCGCTCACTCTGCAGATGATGCGCGCGTCGATGCACAGCTCTTTGACGAGTTGCGCCGTGTCCGCCTGCGCCTCGCCCGCGGACGGGATGTTCCGCCTTATGTGATCTTTCCGGATCGAACCCTGCGCGAAATGGCGACCTTTTTCCCGACTAC
>WFTM01000259.1 GCA_015485525.1 Candidatus Zhuqueibacterota bacterium
CAAAAAATTGCAAGAATTGACTTTTCAGGTACTAAGGTGTCAATAATCCCAAGAATATGGTTAGGCATGTCGAGAAATTCGGTGTCGTTGTGAATGATGTGTTCCAAACAATTGCGTTGCGTAAATTTTTGTCCTGCGGTGCCGCGGTATTCCTCGTACCGCGACATTTATGTCGCGTCCCAGCCATCACCCCCAAGTACCCTGAATAACGATTTGGATCGTACTTCGCGACATGAATGTCGCGATACAGCCATCCCCCCTGAAGCAGACAGAATAACGAAAAGTATCCTACAGAGCAACATACAGGTTAAAAATATTCAGGTAGAGAGACCTGTCGGTATGAATTCGCTGTGCAGAAAGAACTTATTTTGAAATATTGCCGGACACAGAGCGATTTATCAAAGAGCCGAAGATGTATCCAACCTCTGCCGGCCAAAAACCTGCACATCTACTCAGGAGTTATTGATGCCACAAACCGTACTGATCACAGGCTCGTCCTCCGGCATTGGCGAAGCGACGGCACTGCATTTCCATCAACGCGGCTGGAATGTCATCGCCACGATGCGCAACCCCGGAGAGCGTAAGACGCGCCTGCACGAAATCGATGCGATCGAAAAAATCCACCTCGACGTTCTCGACACGGCAAGCATGGACGCCGCACTCGAACAGGCGCTTGCGAAATTCAGCCGCATCGATGTTCTGGTGAACAATGCCGGTTACGGGCTGGTCGGGCCTTTTGAAGCATCAGCCCCGGAGCAAATCCGCCGCCAGTTCGATACCAACCTGTTCGGGCTGATGGAACTCACGCGACGTATTCTGCCGCATTTCCGGGAAAACCGCCACGGCACCCTCATCAACGTGGCTTCAATCGGCGGCAGGCTGGCGTTCCCGCTCTATAGCCTGTACCATGGCACCAAATGGGCTCTGGAAGGGTTCTCGGAATCCCTTCAGCACGAGCTGCGCCCCTTTGGGATCCGGGTAAAAATCATCGAGCCCGGGCCTATCAAAACAGATTTTTACGACCGGTCGATGGAAATCATGCGCAGCGATGAGTTGACTATATATGATGAGTTTGTCACGCGCAGGATGAAAAACATGACGCGGAGCGCGACCCTGGGCTTGCAGCCGCGCGCTGTGGCGAAGACAATCGTCCGCGCCGCCTCGACGCGATCCTGGAAATTGCGTTATCCCGTCGGCAGCATGGGCATGCTGCTGATGCGCCGCCTGCTGCCCGATCGCCTGTTCAACGGCATTATACGCCTGGCGACCTGACATAGCAAAAAAAAGCCTGTGCAGCGTGAGCTACACAGGCTTTACCTTCGAAACAGCAAACAGCAGTCAAATGGTGTGTGTCAGAGCTGTGCGTCGGTATCTGACTGCCGGGATGCTGATGGTGTGCGTGATGCGGTTACTGATCCTTTTTCTGCTGTTTTCGTTTGGCTTCTCCTTCAAGAATTCGGCGCAGGCGCTCGAGTTCACGCTCTGCCTTACGGCGCTCTTCTTTGATGCGTTCGAGTTCTTCCTCAGCAGCTTCAGTTTCACGCTGCTCACGGATGATCTGTTCAAACAACTCCCGGCGTGTTTCCGCTTTTTTCATCAGGATGTCGCGCTCACTTACCGAGTAAACCGTAGTCGGCAAGATTGTGAACTGGGCGCCGAGATTCATGCGCCATGTGGGATAGTTTGGCTGGTCAGGCAAGGGGTTGACACCAGGCAGGCTGTAATCAGTCTGGTCATTGTTGCCGGCCAGGCGGATATCAAGCGACATGTCCAGTGAGAGCCATCGCTGTGCTTTATATCGGACTTTTGGCGCCAAATAGGCGACGTTCTCACGCGAGAAAGCAGTAGGCGGCGGCTGCTGAATAAATGCATTGCCATAGAGCTCCATGGAAAAATCAAACTTATCACTCGGCAACACGATGCCCATTCCATACAGGAACTCCTGTGTCGGAGATTCAACCCGTACGAGGTCAACTGTTGGGCTGATATTGGTCAGCTGCTGGCCGACATCGTTATGATTCCAGTATCCGAGATTCAGATGCAGGCTCAGGCCATCTTCAGGATACAGAGGATCCCTTGCATAGGATAAGCGGCCAGTGAAGCCGAAGCTGACTTTCCCAGCCGAATAAGGCTCGAAAATAATATTGTGGTCTTTAGCTGTTGGAAAGCGAGCTGAAAGATCGAATCCATAGGAAACGCTACTGCCTTTTTTTCCATAGGATCCGATCTTCAGACTCAGAAAGATATCATCGATCATGTTGTAACCCTTGCCACCGCGGTTCGTGTCCTGATAAATTATAGGACTGAACGCGAGTTCAAAATGCTCGCTGATGCCGTAATTGAACGACAGCGAGCCCTGAACATCCCAAAAGGTTACAGCGCTTGTGATATTTTGTGCAAGATTCAGCTTTCCAACCTTGCCAAAAAAACGGGTATTGCCGTACATCAGAAGGTAGCCCGGGGCAAGATTCCATGCTGACTTAACATACGTCAGCCCCCGTCCACCATTGACTTGTGCGTTTCCTTGTTCATAGCTGAAACTACTGAACAGTAAAACCGCTACGATAACCTTTTTTAAAACACTCATTACATTACCTCCAGCACTGATGACACCCTCCCTGTGATCGTGAATAAACATCCTTGTTGATTTTTGCTCAGAGGGTTCTGAAGTTATAGTATTATTCATTTTATCCTGGTGAAAATTAGCCTGAAAAAACCTGCACATCCCGGCATCTTACGACATAACCACATGATTATAAGCGAGTTAGCAGAACACATCTTCTCGAATAAATTTTTCAGTCATTCCAACTATCCTGGAACATAGAGCAAACTTATGAACAAATCGGGATAGTCTATCCGGATTTTGCAAACACTCGAAAACCGGCAGGGAAGGATGAAATGTCGTGTAAAAGAAGAGAAGAGGAGCGGATAGTCGGCAACCAGGGTTCGTACGCTCCCTTCAATCGTATGACAAGATTCCATTCAACATTTCCAGCATTACTGAAGCGAAAATCGCTTCCACGCTGACTCACTCCCTGAGTTTCTTGAAGGGCCAATAATATCGACTCGCCACTTATATGGGAAATTTTTCTTGAGAGAATCTACCGTAGCACGGCCGTCTTTATTGAATTGTACCTGCTCATCCGTGGTAAATGATGACTGGATCTGCGCAACCCATATCTTTCTATCGGTTTCAGCCTCAACCAGCTTTAGAACATAGAACTGCGGCACGGCTTCGACGCGCCAACTGAACACCGGCTGAACTGCCAGCGTGTTGTTGAGAACATCTGCTTTGGCAATCAGCTGATAGTCGAGGGTATCCGAAGGTTCACTTTCGAGCCCATCATCATCGACAGCGGTGATATAATAATAATACCGCGTACCAACTGCAATACCAGAGGAGTCGATTATCGATGTTTGATTGCCGCCAACAGCCCCAAGCAGAGTAAAGGATGGCTCATCTCCATCTTTTCTTCGGTAGATATTATACTCTGACGGTGTCTGCTTGTCTCCCGCCTGCCAATCCAGGCGAATATAATCGCCGAAATCAACAGCATCAATCCCCACTTCGACCAGACTGGTATCAGCAGGATTGGGTAGCAGGACCGGTGCTGGCAGGCGTTCCTCGGAGCCCGTTGGGTTACTTTTGCAGGAAAGCAAAGACAAGACGGCGGCGAGGAGCAGCATAGCCGGGGTTCTCATAGTTGCAACACCCCACTCAAACGATGAACGTTTCCAAGCTCGTAACCTGTAAAGGCATAATCGACGACGAGTTTCCATATGCTGAATCCTGTTCCTGCAGTAAGATTACCATCACTTGATCCGATTCGCAGAAAAAGAGAATGACGGCGTAATTCTGCTCCATAATGCACTTTTTTGTCGAACGGATTCCTATTTTGCCAGGTGAAAATTGCATTGCCTCCTATGGCCGGAATAGGCTTCTCATAGGCAAAGCCCCAGCGAAAACTCGGCTCAATTTCATCGCGTTTCTGATTATCCCATGTCAGCGTCGTTCTCGAAATATCACGGAGTTGAAAACCAAAAGAAAGCTTGCCGATATTGGCTGCATTGAGCATCTCTTCCAATCCGATACGCAGCATGACACCTATATCAACACCAACCCCGCTGGCACTGCGCCCATAAGCGCTCTGCTGCAGCAACTTCAGGTTGACGCCAATGGGGATTTCAACCGGGAAGTCGAGAGTCTGGTAGCCCCAGTCGATATTAAAACGGTTCATTTTAGAAAAGGAAAAGTAGTATGCATTTTCCTGGTTCGAGAAAAAACCGGCTGGCTGGCCATCCGGGCGCAACTCCGGGTCTCTCAATCTCTGGCCGAGATTATCACCCTGTAACTCCGGATAAACAGGGATTTCACCGGAAGACAGACGAATCCAGTTAGCTGCTATCGTGGCACCACCACGCAGAGGTAAAGCCGCACCGACATAATTATAGTTAGCCAGTGGTGAACCCAGGCTGCCGAACTGCGAGGCATACATAAAAGCCATCTGCGGGTTTTGTACAAAAGCCAGGCCGGCAGGATTCCAATAGAAAGCCGTGGCATTACGTGATAACGCGATATATGCGCCACCAAGCCCGAGCCCACGGGCCCCAACGCCGATATTCAGATAGGCTGCCGCATACTTTCCTGCCTGCACAGATGAAAGCGGCAATAGGAAACTGAGGCAGACGAGCGCACAGCTTTTCAAAAAAGAATTCCCGCGATGTGTATTCTGATGCTGTTTCATCTTTTTCTCAACCTGTTCTTTTATCGCAAACGAACAATTCTGCCGATTTTTTCTACTGTTTTGTCACGAAATTTAACGATGAGTTTAAAATAGTACATCCCATTTGCAACCCGCTCTCCATAATCATCACGGGCGTCCCAGGTCACTTCGTGGTAGTTCGGACCAAGCGGGTTAGGGTCTTCGACAACATCGGCGGCAGAAATAGTACGGATCAAACGGCCTGAAGTCGTGTAGATTTTCACTTCAAGATCATCAGCGTGATTGGACAATTCGTAAGAGAAAGTCGTCTGGGTTTCGAATGGATTCGGATAGGTTCCAAGAAAGAGCAATTCATCACCTTCTGCGACTTTGAATGGTACCGGGTCTGCCTTATAGGCATTGCCAGCCGCGTCAGTGACGAGATAGCGGATTTCATGCTTGCCTGCTTGCAAGACCGGACGAATTTTGACAGCAACGGCATTGATTGCTGCCGCGCTATCGACAAAGGAGTACTGCTCGTACGGCAGCTCCTGTTCGTCGATCCAAATTTTGATCCCTTCCGGAGAAATATTGACGCCATTGGCATCCTGCGCCTGGATGCTGATAACAGGCTGAGCGGGCACAAAGCCCCCTGCGCTGAAGAGCTGGCCTTCAACATTGATTTCAGCCTTTGGGGGAATGTCATCCGAGATACTGAACACCGCATACCGACCCGGGACAGGCACCAATGCGTGCAAGCGCTGCTGATCCTCAGCAGTCTGCACACGAATCCATTTGTGCAAACGCGTATCCCAACGGGCAAGGGCAATATCCCCCTTACCGGCTGCCGCAGACATGAGGCTGTCCAGGTCAACCCAGATATGCGCTTTCACTCCTTCTGAATCCATCCCTTCTTCCCCGAGCGTCAACTGCCATGAAGCCTGAGCATTCCCTTTTTTCAGCAGCACGAAGTCAGGCTGGTCAGTAGCCAGAGTTGTATCCAGACTCTGGATGTGCAGGGTCGTTTTTTTGCTTACAGACCCGGGCTCGACAAGAACATATACACCTTCTGCATATTCGATTGTATCGGTGCGTGTGTACTGCGTCGTGGTGCCCAGATCCGGGGATACGGGATAGATCGTAGTCCTGAATTCACGGATGATCTGGTTATTGTTTTCATCAGTTTCATATACCTGGTTGTCAGGGTCGATCGTTGCGCGTAGTGTAAACTCTCTTTTACCGGGAAGGTAAGCGATAGAGCTGGGCAGCCGCGTTTTCTTCGGCAGATCCAGGGTATCATCTCCCAGCCATTTCCACGTCAGGCCATCTGCATTCAGCTCCTCGTAACGGACGATGACCTGATCGATATCGACGTCGCCGAGGTTATAGGCAAAATTCTGCAAGGTTATCGTACTGTCCCCCACCATAGTCAGACGATCCTGGAACAACCGTAAATCAGCGCCGCGCGGAACGATATAACTTTTTGCCGGGGTAGTCAGTTTATTCCCCTGCGTATCTTCAAAATAAAAATGCACGGTGAGCCACTGGCCTCTGCTAAGGGGAGGAATCGCTTTGATAGCAACATACTGGTTGCTTACCGCATCAAATGCCAGGTCAAGGCTGTCCGCTGAGGGCAGCGTGACGATGGCCTGTGCCTTACGCAATGGGTTGGCGTGGCGAACCCTGGCGTAAATTGAGATGGAATCTGCCAGCAACGGATCGTTTGGTTTTAAAGTAACACCATCGAAGAGAATACCATTGAAACTAAGTCCGGCTGCGCCAGCGACGTGCGTTGTATTCTCGTCATCCACTCCATAAACGCGTACCCAGCCAGTCGAACCGGTCGTTTCTCCGGTGATAGCGATCTTGCTGTCAACCTGTCCATCGACAATCCGGGTTTCGACAACGCCAGCGGGGATGCGATCTTCACCGATGACTTCTATACGCGCCCGCCCCGACTGGATACCGGTTTGCGCAGATACCGCGACGGTATCTCCTTTGATATGAACAGGAGAGTCCAGAGAAATCTGAATATCCGGATCAGGAAGCAGCAATCGCATACCTGGATCACCGAGATAGTTATATTGGTTGAGAATGCTGAAGGCCGTAGAGCTGAGATTCTTGGAAATATACAGTATCTTGGCCATGGCAAGATACTCACCGACCGTGAGTTTATTGCCATGCAACTTCATCAGGTTGAACAACTCCCGCACGATATAAAAATCGTTGTAAGCCCAGCCAAGCCCTGAAGACGCCCACACACCGATCGACCCTTTTCGCTCGGCTGCAAGTGTTTCCTCTGACAAAGTCTGGCGATATGGTTCATCAAAAGCACCGGTGAAGCAGGTCATGCTGGTGAGAAAGGGATATTTGCCGGCATTGTTCAGGCGTTCGACATCTTCGATGCGAAACAGACCATTATCCGCCCAGATAGCCCCGCCCCCGTGGCCCATGAAATTGATCAACGCCAGGCCTTCATCGAACATGGACAGCAGCTCATCGGTGCCCCCATAGAACGGATCGACATCGAGATTTCTATCCCTGTATGTATAGAGACGCCGAAAATCGAGATGTGCCGGCAGCGTTTCGCGGATGAGGATTTCGGTTTG
>WFTM01000260.1 GCA_015485525.1 Candidatus Zhuqueibacterota bacterium
TGCGGTTCTTTTTCCAGAACCAGTTTTCGTAGGGTTGCGTGTCCTGCAGGCGCATGTGCCCCATGAAAATATACATCAGCGCCGGGCGGGAATAAAAGTAGTCTGATTCGGCAGAGATCACCGTGATGCGCATATCGCTGCGTTTGCGCACGTGGCGCGCGGTCGTGATGCCGGCAATGCCATTGCCGATGATCACCAGATGTTCTGACATGGGTCTTTCCTTTCAAGCTTCATCTTATCCATGAAAAAAGGGGCGTGAGTCGCGAATCGGGGGCCGCGTTCCTGTGTGCACAACAGGAGCGCAGGGGATGATATTCCGTGCAGGCGCAAAAAGCAAGTTTTTTCACGCGATGCCCGGCCGCAGGGCGCTGGCTGAGCCTGGCAATGCTTTTTTTGTCATCGCACAGGTTATGTGTGGAACGCGGTACCACATTGGAGTGCTATTACGTGGTGAAAGAAAATAACCAAAAACATAATCAAGGCGCGACCTTCGAAAATCTACCAGCCGCGCCTCGATGATTTTATATTTGTCCCGTGCAGACTACGGAAGCATAGGACTGGAAGGAATCCTGGACGGTGGTATGCACACTATGGGTGTCCTTGAACACACATACTCCGGCATCCGATTTGACCAGCATCTTGGAGGCAGCGAAAACCCACATTGTTGTTGCGATTAGTGGGTATGTTTCTGTTGCGGTAGGCGCAGCGCAAATTATTTGCTGTGTTGTTATAAGCCCCACCGCGCAAAACGCGCTGCTTTTAGATTCCTCCCTCTTTTTAGCTGTGTTTCTGGAAATAATGTTCGGCAAAAATTTTCTTGCGAAGATGAAATGAATTCGCAAAGCACGCATGTCCGATCCAGGCATGCACTGATCGCGTCACATCTGCTAGTGTAATTTGACCGATGCTGTATTGGCTTTGTAAGCGTTTCATGCGGCGGCGTGTACGAACGATATTGGCCCGGGGAAGTAGACGAAAAGCAGGAAAGACACGAAAACCTAAAAAAAACAGACCGCGAGATGTACTGTGAATGTGGCACTTGTTTGGATGTAAGCGCAAACGCAGATCCTCTAAAAAAGTCTCGATGTGAAGTTTCTTTTCCCACAGCCATTGCTTATTATCTCCCAATAACACAAAATCATCTACATAACGGAGATAACAGCGGACGCGTAATTGTTCTTTGATAAAATGGTCCAGGGGATTTAGGTAAATATTAGCAAATATCTGACTTGTCAGGTTCCCGATGGGTAAGCCGTGGCGACGGGTTAGTGGTGTAAAAAGATCATCGCCGGGGAAATATTCTTTGACTACTTCCTGCTCATTGCTTCCATCGATGATCCGGTCGATTAGCCACAGGGTATCCCGACATGCTATGGTTTTACGGATTTCTGTTTTGAGTATTTCATGATCGATCGATGGAAAGTATTTTTTGATATCGCACTTTAGCGCATACGGATTTCGTCTGCAAAAATATTGATAACGTTCGATGGCTTTATGAGTGCCTTTGTTTTTGCGGTTGGCGTAGCTGTCTGAGATAAATTTTTTTTCAAACAGAGGCTGGATGATATTGCATAGCGCATGGTGGACAACCCGATCTCTGAAGGGGGCTGCAGAGATCATTCTTTTCTTGGGTTCATAAATCATGAACGTCCGGTACCTCCCGGGGCGATATCTCTTTTCCTGCAGTTCCTGCTGAAGGGCTATCAGCTCGTATTCCAGATTTGCGAAAAATTTTCCTGTATTTTCCTGCATGCGTTTGCCTTTACGAGCTTTCCTGGCGGCATAAAATAGATTCTCAAAAGCGAATATATTCGAAAAAAGATTTTTATATGTTTTCATCGAAAGTCAGACCTGCTGCCCTTACCGGATTGATTTGATCCAATTACCTGTTGTTCCTCCGATCTCATTGATCTTGCCGGCCAGAATGCCATACTTTTTGTTGCTTATCAACTTTAAATCGTGGCTCAACCGGATCAGATAACGCAGTCTCTCCAGTTTTAAATTTGCTTGCCGCAAACGCTCGAGCTTTTGTTTCGAATAATACGCGACAATAAAATCATCTAATATATCCAATGCCAGCGTTTGAATGCGATCTCCTAACAGAAACTTCTGATCACGCGGATACTTTGACAGTTCCGGGATAAGGTAAAGCAGAAAATCATACGTGAGGGTGAGGATATTTTCAGCACTAGCCATATTTCAAAAAATATTTTCGACCCCGCGAAGCGGGGTAAAGAGTAAAAAGGGTAAAAAGAACTCAAAGATCAACAAGACCATCCTGGAGGCAGCGAAAACCCACATAGGAGTTGCGATCAGCGGGTAAGAGTCTGCCGCGGGAGGCGCAGCGCAAATCATAAGCCGTGTCGCTATAAGCCCCACCGCGCAAAACGCGCTGCTTACCGGATGCCGGGCCCGTGGGATCAGCTTCAGGACTGTTGGTATAATAACTGCCATCATACCAATCCGCGCACCATTCCCAGACATTGCCCAGAATGTTGGCCAGGCCGAGGGGGTTGAGATTTTCCTTTCCGGTTAGCGCATTGGTTTTATCCACTTCGTGTGCCCTGCCGCGACCCGGTTCGCCAAACCAGGCGTGGTTGGTCAATTCATTTTCTCCGCCGTCGAAGTAGTATTGCATGCCATCTTTCAGCCTCTTGTTGCCGCCCCGGGCGGCGTACTCCCATTCCGCCTCGGTGGGCAGGCGGCAGCCGAGCCACAGGGCGAAATAGTACGCCTCCCACCAGGTGTTGCCCGTAGCCGGTAGATTTTCCTCTTCATTTCGGAATTTTATACCGAAAGGAAATTCCCAGAGCATGCGGTTGGTCACCGGGTGCTTCATCATGCGGAAGCTCTTCACCCGCACGGGATGTGCCGGTTTTTCATCTGATTCGTGCTCGTCATCGCCCATCAGGAATTCCCCTCCTTTGACCTCGATCCATTGGAAATGGTTCTTCGGGTCGGCGAGCAGCTTTTTCTGTCGCTGCTGCGCGTTGCCGAGGTCGAACAGCTCGTAGATCAGGCCGCCCTTTGCCAGCGGCTGTAAGTTCAGGCGCTCGAGCACCTGCTGGGCGTAGTAGATCACCTCGCAGTCGGTTTCTTGGCATTCGATCAGCATGATGCGCAGGGTCTCCTCCACCAGGGGTTGGCGCATGCGCTCCTCGAGGATCAATGGCAGCGACTGGGCCAGGGCTTCGATGAGCAGCAGTTTGCCCTGGTTGCCGGCTTCCGATTCGATCAGCGGCTGCAGCATCTCGGCGGCGGGTGTTTCCACTTCAGTGGTCACCCGCAGCGCCAGCGGTCGGTTGATGTCCCACAGGCCGCGCACCAGTTCGCGTATCCCGGCGTCCTCCTCCAGCAGCCCGGCATACAGGCGCACCACTTCTTCCCAGTCCGGGTTGGCGGCATGGCGGATGACGAAGCCGGTGCCTTTTTTCGGATCATCGCGCAGGGCCAGGGCGGTGAAGTACTCCCACAGGGTGCGGTGCACAAAGGTGAAACCTTCCTGGGCGCGCTGGATCAGCCCGGTATCTCGTTCCATGCGGTCGAGGAATTTTTCCGGCAGGCGCAGGTCTTTCGGCGAAACCACCCGGCGGGCCAGCACATTCACCTCCGCGGCCGGGAAATCGGCTTCCTGCCACAGGAAAAAGCGCAGCGCCAGGTCTTTGAGCATGGCCATGGTTTGGTCTTTTGACAACACAGCAGGTTTCGCGCTTTCCGGGTCGTAGAGCCGCGCGAGAAGATATTCGGTGCATTTGGCGTAGAGGGTGCTTCGTCGTTTGATCAGATCAGGGTCACCATCTTGATCAAAAGTAAAGCAGATCATGCTGAGCAGAAAGGGGTTGCTCGCCAGGGCCTTCATCCGCGGCTGTTTGTCGAGCGTGTTCTGCAGCGCGGTGATTTTTGCGCTGTCCGCGGCGAACCATTTCCGGAGATAGTCGTCGATCTGCTCGGGCGTCAGCAGGTCGAGAACGAACGGTGTGAATTCGCGGTAGTCTTCCTTTGCCAGGCCGGTGGGCCGGGAGGTGAGGATGATCGTGCAGCGCGGGAAATCACCAACTAAGTCGCCCAGGGCTTCGGCGAAACCAGCGCGGCTGTCGCTGTCTTCTATCTCGTCGATGCCATCGAGCAGCAGGGTCATCGGGCTTTCGAGAAAGAAGTTTTCAGAAAGCAGCACTGTCTGGGTCTCTCGATCCGGGCACAGGCGTTTCAACTGCTGCCGGATGAACTCTTCTAACGATTTTTTGCCCAGATTGAGCGCTTTCAGGCGGATGTACACGGGAATGCGCAGCGTACCGGCATGGTCTGCTGAGAAACGCCACGCCAGATAGCGCAAGAGGGTGGTTTTGCCGCTCCCCGGCAGCCCCCGGATGAGACTGAGCCGGAGGGAAGGGGTGAAGAAGACCTCGTCGATTATTAATGGCGGGCTCTCGTCGCCCTCGTCTTTCCAGTGCTTCAGGTGCAACTGAACAAAGCCGTGCTCTATGTCGGACATGCGCTTAATAACGCTGTCCTTGTCAGCCTTGCGCTCGCCGAACAGCATGATGGTCGAGAACCGCTTGTGGATTTTTTCATTGTACCGGCGGCGAACGGTGTGCTGTTGCCGGGTTATGGCTTCAGCTTGTTCGCCGCTCAGGACGGCAAGAATGTCCTGCAGGCTTTTCGTCTTGTTGGCATCGCGCCGGTTTTGCAGAATCGTATTCAGGGTCGGGTTTTTGGCGATGGCGATCTCGAAGGCGAGAAAGAATTCCTGCACGAAACGGGTATCGACCTCGAGCTTGCCGGCCAGTTTTTCGACCAGCGTGAGGTCTTCCGGCAGTTGCGCGCCGTCGATCCAGCGCTGGATATCGGGATCGGACAACAGCGTATCGGTCACGCGATCGATGATGCGATCGTTTTTCCTGCCGCCACTGTCGAGCCGTTCGGTCAAGGTATCCCGGAACGTCTGCTCGAAATTGCGCCGGTCTTCGCGCACCAGTTTCAGCAGTTCGATGATGGCATGGCCTGCCAGGCGTGTTGCGGTGTGTGATAAATCCATACGCGTGTCCCCTGTCGAGATCGTTTTTTGGGGTTTGATTTGTTACAACTTGCAAAAAAAGCAATGGTTTGTCAATGTTTTTCGTACTCTTCACGCCACACCGCTCCGACGGCAGCCCACAAGCACAGCCCGTAACCGAATTCGCAAGAATTCGGGCCGGTCAAGGCAAGCCTCATCTCGTCACACCGCTCCTGCGGTGTGACGCCCCGGTTTCCCCGCAGGGGAAGACCGGTATCTCCCGGCCTCCGGCACGTGCCCGAAAAGATGAGATTCCGGCACGGCGCTTCGCGTGGCCGGAATGACAAATGTCGGTATCTGGGGCAGGCCTGATCAGATGTCGAAGCCTGTGCTGCCTGAATTGTTGCCAATTCAGCTACTTTTCGGAGTCGCAGCCCGTAGCCGAATTCGCAAGAATTCGGGCTTGTCACAGGCTGTGCTGCCTGAATTGTTGTCAATTCAGCTACTTGCGAAGGTGGTGGCCGATAAAACGGGGACGGCATCGCCGCGCCGGCTTCCATCCCCGGGGCGCGTGCGAATTGGATATAAAAAAACGCACGGCTTTAGTCCTCCGACCAGCGCATTCCGAAGCGCATGATGCTCACCACGCCCTCGTCGAACCGGCGTGCGTAGAGCTTGTCGCCGATGATGTTCTGCGGTGTGACGGCCAGCCACACCCGCGCCTGGTAGCGGCCGCTGCTGTCGAAAATATCCCA